>JAAYEH010000489.1 GCA_012728855.1 Rhodopirellula sp.
GCGCTGGGCAAGACCCCTGCCTCTGCCGCCTTCTTCCCGGCGTTAGGAGGCGCCGCTTATGCTTGGATCCGCTATCCGAGGTTCCTGACGGGCAGCCAGAACGCAACGAAACAGACGGCGAGAAAGGCAACCACTATGCAAAGCGCGACCCAACGAAAAACGCGCCTGTAGGCGCTCTCTCTGGGCAGTATTCCGTCGGTCACTGCAATCACGACCGCCGCGACAATCATCAAGGGCCAGTAACGGAACATGGTGATGACCCACCGGGTCACTGTCGGCAACTGCGATCCCGTGTCCGCGAAAACTATGACCACTTGCGAATTCATCCAGCGCAGCCCGAAGATTGTTGCCACGAAGAACAGAAGAATGCCCACGGCATAGACCCACGGGAAATGCCAAACCAATGCCACGTCATCCTCATCCCAGGGCAAGGCGACATAGAGAATCAAGTAGAGCAGCAGCGCCAGCCCGCAGGAAGACAGCGCCAGCAGTACGGCCAGAATGCGGACCAGCCAGGGATTCACGTCGAGGAACTTGGCGATGCCTCCGCAGACGCCGCCGAGCTGGCGCTGACGCCACGATTTGCGGAGTCGGGGGCGTTGGGATGGCGTCGATACCATGTGCCGCGGCAGCTCGTGACGCTCGAGCGCATCGCGCAAGGTCTGGTACTCTTCGTCGGATATCTTTTTGCCGGCCCGAAGGGCTTCAAGTTGTTCGAGGGAGTCTGGGGTCGCGTCATGATTCTCCATCGGTAAGCCTCCTGATCCGGTCGGTCGCTTCGGCAGGGGTGAGTTCGCCCGACGCTATCTTCTCCAGAATGGCCTTCTTAGCGTCTTCGTTCTTCTTGAGGGCCTGGTACGCGGCGATGAGGCGGTCCAGGCGGCTTCGAATAGCGGCGTATCCCATGCCGGTTTCGGCTGCCAGGGCTTTGATGCTGAAATCGGCCAAGAGATAGGCCTCGAGCAGGCGTTGGTCTTCCTCGGACAACAGTTGAAACAGGCTCTGCCGGAAGCTGCCCCGCACCTCGACGCCACACGACGGGCATTCCATGGTCGATACCCGCATACCCAACCCGCAATATGGGCACGACAGCCCTATGCGCTTCTTTCTGCTCATAGAATAATTATAGGGTGTAGTCCTTCAAATTGCAATATATTTTTACTATCCGACCTATTTTCAGAATATTCTTTTCCGCTCGTAAGAATGTGCTCGACTTTGGGGTGGCAGATCTGCGGCGAATCGCCGTTTCCCATGCGCTCCGATGATAGACTGCGCAAACGAGTCTTGTGTATTTCAGGGAATGGCAATGAACACCACACCGCGCGTGACTCAAAGCGACATCGCTCGCGGGCTGGACGCATTGGGCATCCGGCGGGGGGAGGTCGTGTATGTGCATTCGTCGTTGAGCGCATTCGGCAGTGGCAACTCAAAGCCGAAATGCTGCGTTTGCATGCGCTAATCATGACGGAGACGGCATGGACACCGGAACGGATCGCCCTGGCGGAAGAATTTTGGGCGACACGCGAGCGGCTTGACCGGGGGGTATACGGGCTGGGGGCCGTGAGCCACATTTTAAATTCCCGCTATTCGCGCCTGCCTTGGCACGACTCGTGGGCAGAGCACGTAGCGGCGACGGTGCATCGGGCACAAGACGCGATGTAGGGGCGGAAGCATCCACCCATCCGCGGCGTACCCGAGCGGTGAGCAGGTGTCTATGTCTGCGGGATCCGACCCCGCGGTATCCGCGCGCCATACGGGCCTCGGCCTCCTTTTCTGGAATCCGCGGGACGTTTTCTTGTATGCTCACGCCCACTATCGAGAATGGGTCACGGCCCGCCATGAAGGGGTTACGCAGAGCGCCCGGATGTGGTTTTTCGCGCCGGGTTTTCCAGCCGTTGCACGCCCGTGGCGCGCGTGTTTTCTATCCGGGAAGCACGGGAACGGCCGGGAACGGCGCACAGGGCACGAGGGTTATCATGGTTGACAAGAGAGAGATCATCCTGTCGGGGATTCGTCCGACGGGACGCCTGCATTACGGGAATTATTTCGGCGCGATCAAGAATTTCGTGGACCTGCAGTCGCAGGAAAACACCTGCTACTATTTCATCGCGGAC
>JAAYEH010000490.1 GCA_012728855.1 Rhodopirellula sp.
CGCTGTAGACCTCGTTGGAGTAGCCGCCGCAGATCACCGACGACTCTCCCGCCGCCACCTGGCTCGCCGCCAGCCGGTGATGCTGCAAGTCGACCGCGTAGGCCCCGCGGGCGTCGCCGCCGCGGTCGGCCTGAAGCGGCTCGCCGCCGCTGGGCTCGACGATCGGCAGCGCCCACACGGCCGCGTCGGTCGTGTTGTCGACGCAGACGAACAGCCGCCCCGTCGACGTGTTCAGTCACCGCGAGCCCACCTGGAACCGCTGCGACTCGGGCTTCGACGGATCCCCGTCGCTGTCCGCCGTCGGATCCGCCGCAGCCGTGTGGACCGTCGTGCGGTCGGCAAGATACTTCAGGTCCGCGCTCAGCGCCTGCCCAGCCAACGAGAGCGGGCCAGAACGAACATAAATCGTCCTGGCTCGCTTTGTGGTTCTGCGGCTGGAACCGCTGGGGGTCGCGTTCTAACGACTACCTCTTCGCCGACAAGTTCCAAGTCAAGACTCGCCCCCCATGCCTTCCCTTGATACCTTGTTGCTCCGTGGCCGTTGCAATGGAAATTGAAGTTTTAGAGTCTGACTCCATCGCCTCGAGGCGCCGGGGTGCAGGCGAAGCCGCAAGAAGCACGACAGGCCCATCGACGCGCAGTGGCGTCGATGGGCCTGACTTTGCCGGAATTCTGCCAGTTGCCCCGTGCTTTGCGAAGCTGAGCAAGGATCGACGGATTCTATGCCCATTCCAGCCGCACCGCAGCACGCTGCGGCTTTGCGCAAACTACCCAACCCGGCTAAATTTGGTGCCTGTCACGTTTAATTCCTGTCACGTTTAATTCCCCCTCCACCCCTCCGCGATCAACGTCTTCGAGCCGACAGTCCCATTCGGATCAGGCCCTTTTTTCGCCCAGTCCAGTTAATCGGTCGCACCAAAGTACGCAGTGCCGAACCTGTACTGGTTTTCGCCGCTCTCACAATCAAAAACCTCGATATACGCGGTGCCCTCAGAAACGCCGAACACGGCAAGTTTCTCAGCCACTAACCGCATCCCTACGACGTGCCACCCTAGTCCGTGGTAATTGACAAACCCGCCAGCCGCCCAAACCTCCGACGTCCAGTTAACCTTGCCATTGCTTCGATCGACGCTGAACAGTTGATAGGGGTCAGGTGCCGAGCCATATAGGGCCACAAATGCAACACGGCCACTCACTTCCACGGTCGATTTGTCAACCGGCCCAAAATGATCTTCTGCGGGAAGCGATATCGTCTCGTTGCCCTTCCGTACAATCCATTGCTCGCCCCTGCGTGTCGGTGCGGACACTTCAGATTCTGCTAGCCTGTGCCCCGTTGCTGATACGCCCTCCGTTCGCGGGAAGGGAAACCAGATAACTCCTTGCTCGTACCCTTTGACAGATTTCACAGTCGCTTCCCATATCCTGGGAAGGGGAACCTGCATGCGGCCTTCAACAAGCCCCAGGAAACGAGATATCGCCTGTGCATCCGGACTGACCAGTTCCTGACGTCTCAGTCTGGGCAGCGTTCGACGGACTCTCTCCCACCCAGACGCCAAGGCTGTCGCGCAGTCGCGGTCCGTTGCAAGGATATCCAGTTGCTGTGCGGGACGAGCGGAGACTAGCTCGGCAACACGTTTCGCCAGTGCAGTCGGCGAATCCACTTGGCTCATACCCGGAGTTTCCACGCTCTTGTTAACCGGCCCGTCTGCCACCGCCACGGTACAGAGGTAGCCGGCCGCCATTATACTACCCCACCAATGGCGGCTGTATTTCGTTTTGCCTGCACTCATTTCGCATCTCTCCTCGTAACGGTTAATGGATCAACAGCATCGGTTAGCCTGCAAAAGATGAAATGGTGAAAGGTTGGCGAAAACCTGCTTAGCACTAGCACCAAACGGTATTCTGAGGTATTCGTGTCCATGTTTCCGTGGCACGGATTTCGGGTCCGAGTGGCCATTTGTCCCAAGTTCTTGGCCAAACTTGGTCTAAGACCGTGACATCGCATTGTTAACATCAAACGCCTCAAATACCGTTTGGTGCTAGCTTGAGTTAAGCCAGCTCGGTGACGCTGTGCAATTCGCAAGTACGCAACGTGTATTTACCTTTTCGGAGTCGCATGAGCCCGAGCGAAGTCGCTCTTGTCGTGGCAGCAGCAGTTCCAATGGACGCTGTGCGATTTGATAGCCGGTCCCTCGACGACCTCTTTGTCCCACCAGCTCGGCTTTCGTCCTGTACTCGGCAACTCACGCGGAGAAACTCGGCAGTCACCTGTGCCATATACCGCGCCCACCGTCCACCCCCCCCGGACTGGGACGCCAACGAGGCCAAGATAGCCCGTGGTCGTCTCGCAAAAGAACTTGATCGTGCCAACGCTGCTGACGCTACCGCACTTCTTATCTTTAGCAACTTTGGAAGAGCGGTCGGTATGTCCAAGTACCGGCCAATCTCGATGGAGCAAATCCCCTTTCTCTACAAACCAAGCCTCCCAAAACGAGAAGTCGGAATCGCGGGGACTGCTGTTCGGACAATCCTTACACTCCTTGATCGTGCAGCGGTAATCAACCTGCTGCACGATGTATCCGTCGCATGGAGCTGCCCTATCCAGTCTGAAGTCCCAATGATACCAAGTCATGTCTCCGCACCCGATATCAACGTCACCGGCGAGTGGCGTCACCGTCAAAGTGCCGTGTGGGTCCACGTGGATACCTGGACTGTTGCCACAGTATTGATAGAAGTTGACGTCTCGCGCGATCGGGTCGCGACTGATGAACCGGCCGATGCTACAATAGTAGTACCGGTTCCGATAATTGTAGATGTCAGTCTCGCCGTCCAACTCGCGGCCCGTGTACCCGTGACTGACTGAGTAACTGGAACTCGCCCGAGCAATCGACCACGCACCGTCGTAGATTGTCACCTTGCCGTACGCATCGTAGAGGTATTGCTCCACGGCGTCCCCCCCGGTGTCGACCAGGCACGTGACGTTGTAGTTGGCGTCGCCAAGATAATAGATCCGCTCATCATCGCACAGCTCATCCGCGTCCGCATTCTTGTCTCGCAACACCGGCGCATCAATGTACCGTGCCGACCAAACGTACTGGTACTTCGGCTGGAGATTCTCCGCCTGGTCATCAATGTTCGTCGTGTCCCGCGTCTCCAGGACCTGCCACTGCGAGTTGTAGAAGAAGTGCTCGTAGCGGTCGATACCGTTCGGGCCGGCCGGGCTCTGGCTGTCGATGTGCTTCTTGATGCGACGGTTCTGCCCGTCGTACTCATACTTCCCGACAACCGTCTGCCCGTCCTTCACCTCCACCAGGCGATTCCAAGCGTCGTACTTGAGCGTCAATCCATTGGCCAGGCTGGAGGGCTTGGGAACGGTGGTCATATTGCCCGCCCGATCATGGACTGGCGTGGCCCACGAACTCGCCGACGTGATCTCGTTGGCCTTGTTGTGCCCCC
>JAAYEH010000044.1 GCA_012728855.1 Rhodopirellula sp.
CACCGACAGAGATCGCTCATGCCGGACACCTCCGTCGGGATCGGAATCCCTCAAAAGACCGCCTCGGGCGGTCGGCGCTACCGGTATGCGCCGATGTACAATTTGTGCTTTTCCCCATGGCAGGCTTATTCTTCTTTGACCCAAAGAATTCCCCCAGTTCCGCCCCGTCCGGCCGCACCACGGCCGTCTTCACCGTCCACTCGTTCATGCCCGTGGCGTGCGGTTGCGGCCGCTCGGTCCGCATGAACGTGGTGCTGCGTCCGCCGGGGATGGTTTCCTTCGTTACCCGCCGCCGCTGAATGAGAACGGGCCAGAACGAACATAAATCGTTCTGACCCGTTTTCGCTTTCGACCCGTTTTCGCTTTCAACGAAAACGGGCCAGAACGCGCATGAATCGTTCTGACGCGCTTTCAGTTTAAGGTTATCCGCTTGGTCAGTCTCAATCACCTCCCTTTCGCACGTTGACAATGATCGTATTCGATGGCCCTTCAAATAGGCCAACTTCCTTCATCTCAAGGCCCGTCAACGCTCTGAATGCTGGATGAAACCCGTAATGCGGCCAGTCGTACGCCACGAGAACTCGCTCGATTTCCGTCTCCGGAGGTATCCAGCACATCGTCTCAAGTCCACCTCCTGGCAGTTCATAGCCGGTCGTTTGTTCTCCGAACCCTGTACCGTAAGAAAAGTACTTGTATCCTTTTCGCAGGTCCACAGTTCGTGAAATGCTTCGTCCCGGGAGCAATTCCGTAAAGCGCGCCCGCCAACCGTTCGAGTCATGCGTAGGCGCCTTCAACGCCTTGGACCTGCCCTCGATCGGTTCCGAATCCCGATTGAGGGGGAGAATGGTCATCAGGAAAACCAGCTCCCGATCTACAACAATAGCTTCTTGTCCACAATTCCGCAGGGTCAGCACTAATGACGGCGCATCACTTGTTCCTTCGGACCGGACTTCAAGACTTGCGCGACACCGTTGTCCGCTCTCGCGCACTTCCCTCCGCAGATCCTCGGCGATAGCAAACGGACAAGCCGCGAGGAGTGCGTAGACGACCGTGGTCCCGCGGCCCCAGATTGGCCAACTTACGGTCGAGCCCCAAACAGTGTGGTTCCATGATTTCTTCATTGGCTGAGATCCTTTCGCGGCTAGCGATCAGAATGACGGTCGGCCTGGACCGAAAGGTGAGTCACTGGTCAGTTCCTCCCAATACCTGAAGGCAGCATCAAACAGGCTCTGATTGATCTGCCCCGGCGTGCAATACTTGCCCGCGCACGCGCTTGCCACAGCTCTTCGGAATGCTGGCGCAAACTGGAAGGAATACAGATCCCCAGGCATCCCTTGCACGGCGTTGGCTTCGAGTTCCCTAATGATGGCTTCATAGCAACTCCCGCCCGAAGGTTTACGGCAATCCTGCCACAAATGCGTGAGCTCGTGGCGATACATCGCGAGAACGTCCTCAAGTCGGTCCTGGTTGAAGTAAATCTTGTATTTGTAATTCTCATACCAGCCGCCAAAAGGAGCACAAGCGCCGGTGAAACATCTGCATATTGGCTTGATCTCCAATGAGCCGCATCGGTCTGTGTTCGCAATTTGCTGCTTCAGCCAACGGACCCTCGGGTCCGTTTCAGCCTGTGCAGCCGCTCCCTCACACCTCGTTTTCGCCACCCCAGGCGATTCCTTCAGCAATCCTGCGTGACACTTCGGTATCGCCTTCTTAGGCACTGCGCAATCAACGCAGAACTCGAGCAAATGGATCGGCTGTCCCAAACCAGGTACTTGCGTTGGGTCCGAACTCGGGGCAAGATTGAAGCACTTACGGTGGTGTTCATAGGGATCTCCTCCGGGCGTCTGCGCACACAATCCATTTGGATCAGTCTTCCGGAGCGGATTGTTCCTCACGTAACGGTACCACTGGCGAGTCTCAACGGGATCCCGGCTGATGAAGCGGCCGAGATCAGCGCAGTAGTAGCGTTTCCGATACTGATATAAGCCACTTTCACCGTCCAACTCGCGGCCCGTGTAGAGGTGACTGACCGAATAGCTGGAGATTGAGCGAGTATTCGACCAGGTGCCATCATAAATGCCCACCCTCCCGTAGACACCGTAGAGGTACCGCTCCAACGCATCACCACCAGTGTCCACCAAGCACGTAACGTTGAAATTGGCGTCGCCAAGATAGTACACCCTCTCGTCGTCGCACAACCCATCGGCGTCGGTGTTCTTGTCTCGCAACACGGGCGCATCGATATACCGTGCCGACCAGACGTACTGGTACTTTGGCTGGAGGTTTTCCGGTTGATCCGCCTCGGTGCCAGTGTCCCGCGTCTCGAGGATCTGCCACTGCGAGTTGTAGAAGAAGTGCTCGTAGCGGTCGATTCCGTTCGGGCTGGCCGGGCTCTGGCTGTCGATGTGCTTCTTGATGCGACGGTTCTGCCCGTCGTATTCGTACATCCCGACAACCGTCTGGCCGTCCTTGACTTCCACCAGCCGGTTCCAGGCGTCGTACTTGAGCGTCAGCCCATTCGCCGGGCTCGACGGCTTGGGAACTGTCGTCATGTTACCCGCGCGATCATGGGCAGGTGTGGCCCACGAACTCGCCGACGTGATCTCGTTGGCCTTGTTGTGCCCCCGAGTCTGGTTCAGGTCGGTCGTGCCGGAGGTCTTCTGGACATAGCCGCTCCAGTTCCCCGTCATGTCCAGCGTCCAGTCCTCCTCGCGGACCGGCGTGCCAGAGATGCCCGTCTTCTGCGCGTTCAAGTCGCCGCGGTCGAACGTCTTCAACTGGTTCACACCGTCGTAGGTGTAGAATTCGTCCTTGCCGCTCGCGGTCGTGTTCTCGCGGTACAGCCGGTTCGACGCCCGGTCGTAGCCATAGGTGTAGCGGTCCCGATCGACGCTTGCGCCGTAATCGCGCCACAAGTGGTCCACCACGCGGCCGAACCGATCGAAGCCGGCATACTCACCTGCCGTGCCCGAATCGTAATTCAGCTTCACGTCCGGCTGAGGACAATCCTCGACCACGATCGTGCGCAGTCCCAGGTACGTGTACTCAGCCACGCTGTTGCCGGGAGTGCCCGAATTGTCGTCGTTGATCGCAGCCAAGCGGCTCATGGCATCGTTTGCCTCGCCGGCACTGCCGTAGGTGAAATGCACCAGCCGCCCGTTCGGGTAGCGGACCGACGTGGGCCGCAGGCCCTTGGTGAACTCGCCCGCGGAAGCCGTCGTGTCGTGATTGTAGCCGGCGTAGAGCGTATTGCCGTCCTTGGCCCCCGAGTGCTCCTGGTACTCCTTGGCCAGAAGCGCGGTCGTGCCGTACTCGAAGACGACCTCGTTCACCGGATTGCCGCCGGTGACGGCATCGTAGCTGGTCGTCTTCTCCAGCATGCCTCGCACCTCGTAAGAACGCTCGATGCGGCGAACTGCCCCGTCCACGCCCGTGCCGACCGTGGTCACCTTGTCGGCAGTCTGCCGGCCCAAGGCATCGTACAGATACTGATGCACCGTGCCGTTCTGGTCCTTCCGCTCGGTGACCTCTCCCTGACGATTGTACTTCAACTCCACCCGGTCGTAAAGCGTGTCGTTGCCGTCGCCGAGGGGATCGGTCGTGTCGTCCGAATCCGGGTAGATCACCGCCCGCAGCAGGTCCGACCGCGCGATCGTCGAGTCCGCCAGCGTCGTGCCGTAGACATAGTGCGTCGTCTGGTCGCCGGTCGTTGGGTTCTTCGCCACGAGCGTCAGCACCTGGCCATCGGGGCTGTAGGTCGTCTCGACCGTCACGTCTTGGTCCGGATACTGACCGCTGACTACGCCGTCCTGGTAATTCTGGATCGTGCGGACCACGCGCCCGGCGTCGTCGAACTTCTGGCGGTCTTCCCGCCCAGCCGGATCGATCGCCGCGTAAGCCTCGCCGCGATCGTTGTACTCGGTGCTGGTCACCAGAACATCGTCGCTGCGAGCCGGCACCGTTGCGGGCCGTGTCAGCGCACTGCCGCCATTCGTGCCGTAGTTGGCCACAGCCTTGCGGCGGCCCAGTTCGTCATACCAGTTGGCCACGTAGCTCACCCGCGCCTTCGGCTCCGAGCCGGATTGCGAGGTCAGCTCGCCCGTGCCCGTCGCATTGTGCAACCGCTGCCGCGCCGTGACCAGCGTCACGTTGCCGGCCGCATCGTAGCTGCTCTCGGTCTGCTCGAGGATCGTGTCGCCCGTGACCGTCCCCGCGTCAGCGTAAGCGGTCTCGTCGGTGTCGTAACCCACGTACTGTTTGGTCACACGACCGAGGCCATCGTACACCGCCTTGCTGAACCCCTGCGAACCGGCCGGTTGCTGCTTGATGGCGTTGCCCGCCGCGTCGAACCACGTGTTCGCCACCAGGGCATTGCCCACCGTGCCGTCCGACGGATCGACCGCATAACTCTTCGTTCGGTAAACGCGGCCCAGTTCGTCATACAGCGTCTCTTGCCGCGCAATCAGCAGGAGAAATGGGGTTAGATCGGGATTAGGGATTAGCAAGACGTCGTTCCAACCTTTGAACCGTTCGCTGCAACTCAGCGGTGGCCTCCACTCGACGCACCGCGCGCCCTACGCCGCTGTGGTCACGGTATCCTAAAGCCCTTGCGGTTTCTGTAGCCGCGTGCCCGAAGCGACACCGCGCCAAGTACGCGGCCACAGCCCGCGCTGCATCGTCGCTCCGCCGCCCGGCTG
>JAAYEH010000491.1 GCA_012728855.1 Rhodopirellula sp.
AGAGCTGGCAACGTGGCCCCGCATTCCACAGCGGCGCCTACCAGTTTCCTGACGGCGAGATCGTCCAGTTGGGCTTTCACAGCAAGGCGACCGATCGCGACGGTTACTTTACCGTCCCACTCCTCCGCTCCACGGACAGCCGAAGGCGTGCCGGGTCATCGTCACCCGCACGTCGGCGTCTTCGACAGGGCGCCCCTCCGCGTCGAGTACCGTCACTTCGATCGGGCCCCTGCGGTAGCGCTCGATCCGCTCGGCGGCGGCCTCGCGCCCCCGGTAATCGGCCAGAGCGGAAAGGCCAAGCCAGTATGGGCTGGTTCTGCTGCCAGAAGTTCTTGCTGCACGAGCCGACCGCGACGCCGGCCTCGGCGGGTTCGGCTGCGGTTTCGACGAGATTGTCGCTCAGGTCGGTATCGTCGGCTATGTTTCGAATCCTCCAAGTTGCGGGTCTGGGAGTCGCACCCGGCGAGCAGGGCGCATAAGAACCTTGCCAGCTACTGGCGTGAGCCAGTGGCCCGGGCAGGTTTACTCCCGCGCAACGTGTCGATGCAAGGCCGAGCTCGTCGTGCCCAACAGCCTTCAGGCAATGTTGCCTCAAGGCTATGGGGGATTCGCGTACGGACCATCTGGTTGTGCGTTCATCGGGGAAATCCAGACGTGGATTCGCCAACGCCGCCAGCACAAAGCCGGAATCCAGCGGAGTTGTGTCGGTGGGGATCGTCAACGGCGCCGGGTGCGATGTCCTGCCCCCGATCATCGCGACCCGCCGAGTCGACCGCGTTGACGTTGACACAACCTCCGATTTCCTCGGGTTTGATGGGGTTCTGTCAACGTCAACGCCAGTACGGGCACGGAATTCCGCGAACTTGTGGCGGCGAAGAGCATCACCATATCCAACACACTTGGCTTATGGCTGGGAATGCGGTGCCTCAGCGAGAGGTGGCAACTAAAGTTCCGTCTGTTTCGGGTTCGTGAGGTTTCGTGACCAGCGGCAGGCACTATAATCGGTTCGCACGCCGCCCCGGCATACTGGACATTATGGAATATCCCGCGGCCCTCCGGCTGGAAACGCGATTAAAGTCTCCGAACTACTAAGCTAAGGTGGGCGGAATCACGATAGCCAGCGGTTGAGTCGCTACGGAGTTGAGGAGTCCATCATGCATCACATCACCTCTTCGCTTGGCCACTTCGGCCGCAGCTGCCTTTTCGCCGCGATGTTGGGTTTCGCTATGGCCCTGCTGTTTGCCGAACGGGCTACGGCTGCGGAGTTGCCCAGCGAAGTGGTCTTTCCCCAGGAGGACTGGATTCGGATTACTCCTAAGCAAGCGGGGTTGAACGCAGAGGAATTTGGCGAGTTACTCCGCCGCTCCGATGTTCACGGCGGCGGCTGGGGCGGCAATCAACCTGCCGAAGGGCAATGGGGCGCCGTGCTGACGCGCGGCGGTTACCTCGTCCACACCTGGGGTAATTCCAAAGCCCGCTTCCAGTCGGCCTCTTTGGGAAAATGCGTCACGCGAGTGCTGTTCGGCATGACTGTCGAGGCGGGGCTTATCGATCCGGATGAGCCGATCTGGAAGACCTGGACCGGGCGAGGAGAGCTTTCTCATCCCCACAAGTACCTTGACACGGGTCTGCATCGGCGGCTCACCTGGCGCCACCTACTGGAACATCAGGGCGGTTTTGTCCTGGAAAGCGGCTATCACTGGCGGCGCAAGAGCGTCTTTCACGCCACAATCCCCGTAGGAGTGACGTGGACGGGTGACCCGGGGTTCGACAATTTCTGTCACAGCGAGCCAGGAATAGGCACGCGTTATTCCAGCGGTGGTTATTGGCGATTAGGCCAAGCCCTCACCGCATTGTGGAACTGCGACCTCAAGGATGTAGTCGATGATCGCCTGTTTCGCAAGTTGGGGATTCCTGCCGACCGTTGGGATTGGCTTCCAGGTAAGGAGGTTCACGACAACCGCAACTTTTATCCCGAGTTCCCCGGGTATGGCGAATACGTGGATCCGCCCTACGAGATCAAGGGGCACGTGGTGCGCGGAGCCCCAGGCTGGATCGTGATGGCCCCCGAGGATCTGGCCCGCTTTGGCCTGCTGATCGCCACCGGCGGCACCTGGAAAGGGGAGCGACTTGTCGGCGCCGAGTGGCTGCGGGGTCATGCCGGACTAGATATCCACGTGGTGGCCGGCGATCCCCAAACGCTGGTCAGTATCGCCAAGATCAATACAAAAGGGTTCCCCTTTGGCCAGGAAGTGGGCTCGCAGGGGCGATTCTCCTTCCCGCAACAACTTATTGCCGGGCCAATCCAGCTCGCCCAGGAAGCCTCGCCACCTCGATATCAGGTCGAGGTCGAGAAGAACGTTCGGATTCCCATGCGCGACGGGGTTACCCTGGCCGCCGACCTCTATCGCCCCAATGGTCCTGGCAAGTTTCCGGCGCTGATGACGCTCGTCTACTATCCGACCGGCGGTGCCGAGGCCGAGCGGTTTGCTCGCCACGGTTACGTGGGCGTGGTTGTCAACAGCCGGGGCCGCAACGGCTCGGAGGGAGACTGGGAGCCGTACGTGAACGAGCCGCGCGATGCCTATGACGCGCAGCAGTGGATCGGCCAGCAGCTGTGGTGTGACGGCAAAATCGGCATGTTCGGGCAGTCGTACAATGCCTTCACGCAGACCATGTCGGCGCCCTTGGCCAGCCCCCACCTGCGCTGCATTCTGCCTGTGGAAGGTCAGCAGACGAATTTCGGCCACCTCTACAACGACGGCGTGCCGCAGTTGAACGTCATCTTTACTTTCGGCCTTTACGCCACGGGCCCCACGCGGACCGGGCCGCACATTCCCCTCGGCTCGCACTATTTCCACCTTCCGCTTGCTTCCGCCGCCGACAAGGCCGACCATCCCCAAGCGCAACGGATCAAGACGTGGCTGGAGCACTCGCACTACGACGACTATTGGAAATCGTACGGCGTGAAAGAGAAGTACGGTCAGATTCGTGCGCCGGCGTGGTTCGTGAGCGGATGGTACGACAACCTGGTCCATGAGAATTGGCGGAACTTCCGCGGTTTCCGCGAAGGGGGTGGCTCGAAAGCCTGCCGCGATGGCACGCGAATCCAGGTCGGCGGCATGGTACACGGCGGCAATACCCCGCCCTTTGACCGCCGGCTACGCTGGTACGATCATTGGCTCAAAGGCCTCCAGACCGGCATCGACAAGCTGCCGCCAATCGAAATCTTCGTCATGGGCGCCGACTGCTGGCGATACGAGTACGAGTGGCCGCCGGCGCGGGCCCGGCTTACCCGCTATTACCTGCACAGCGGCGGCCGGGCGAACTCCGCCTGTGGCGACGGGCAATTGCGCATTGAACCCTCGCCGGCCGATGTGCCGCCCGACCGTTTCGTCTACGATCCAGCCGACCCGGTCCCGACACTGGGCGGGCAGATGTCGACTCATGCCGACCTCTGGGGCCCTGTAGGCCGGCACACGGTTCAACAGCGCCGCGACGTTTTGGTCTACACGACAAGCCCGCTAGAGAGAGACGTGGAAGTGACCGGTCCCGTGGAGTTGCAGCTCCACGCAGCATCGGACGCGGTGGACACGGATTTCACGGCAACGCTGACCGACGTCCACCCGGATGGCACGGCAATCCATGTTTGCGAAGGGATCCGACGCGCGTCCTTCCGCGACTCGCTGGAAAACCCCACACCGATCGAACCGGGCAAGGTCTACGTCTACACGGTAAGCCTTTGGGAGACGAGCATGGTCTTCAAGGCTGGACACCGCATTCGGTTGGAGATCTCCAGCAGCAATTTTCCTCGCTACGCCCGGAATCTGAACACCGGTCTGCCCATCGGCACCAGCGCCGAAATGAAGAGAGCACACCAGACCGTTCATCACGACGCCGCCTGCCCTTCTCATCTGATCCTGCCGGTGATACCGTGACCGGCCTGGTTTTCCGCTCGGCTACCAACTCGATCGGTCAGGCGATGTATTGCATGGCTAATTCCCTCCCGTAATGGTTCCTGCCCAAAGGCTCCGTGTCAGGGCGGTTCGACATGGCTAGATGGCGTCGACACCGTGGCCGGTGCGGTGTCCCGGCCCCGAGCGTCGCGGCCGGTCGAGCCTGTGGCGTTGGCGTTGCCACCGTTGACACAACCTCGGTTTTCCCGGGATTCTGGCGAGGTTCTGTCAACGTCAACAGCAAGGCTGGCGACGAAACCCTGGTTTGTTTCGGCATTCGAGAGGTTTCGTCGCCACCAAGCGAGGCGTTGGTAAGGCTGAAAGCATGCCCAAGTCAGAGCGTCGGCCTCCGGAGCCGAAGGTTACAGGTTCGAGCCCTGTCGGGAATATTTCTCTTTCGCCGGTGCAGATCGATGCAGATCGATGCAAATCGGTGCAGATTGGTGCAGAACGTCCGACGACGTCTAGCTTTACGGCCACCCCCTTCTTGCCAAGCTCCTCAACCAACTAGGGGGTTTTCGGTGCAAATCGATGCAAATAAATGCGGGCTGTATGGCACCATTTCTGGCACCTTTGGCACCACTGTTGGCACCTTTCTTGGGGCGAAAACGGCCGACCGTCGGCATTGGGCTTCACTGCCCATTGCTGGACCTTCCGGCCACGCCCCGTGGGCCTGGGCTTGGAGCGGAAACGGGGTGTGAGGGGGACTGACGAATGGCTTCGGTCGTTTGGTGCCCGGTGGTGTGAGCGGCTTTGGTGGTTCAAGCCGCGTTGGAGATCACCGCAAATGCCGGTCGAGAAATTCCTCGGCGGCGGCACGGGCCTCCGGCGGATAGCTATGGCCTTGGTGGTGGTTGAGCCAGCCAATATTTTGTGATGCGCCGAGCAATTGATACACCGGACGCGCGGCGTCAATGAATGCCCGGCTCCGGTCACCGTCTGCCGAGTCGCCGGCGAGGAGCAGGAACGCGCGCGGCGCGATGAGCGCGAGCACCTGATGATTTTCCAGCGCGAAGTCCGGTTCCTGGATTCGCGGGCCGAGATACCATGCGGCCTCCCAGTTGCTGAAGCCCAGCCCGATGCCGCCCTCGCTGAACACGGCAGCCTTGTAGCGCTCGTCGAACGCGGCGGCGTAGAGCACTTCCTTCGCGCCGAGGGAATGGCCGAAGCCGCCGATGCGTTTGCGGTCCACGTTCGGCAGTGATTCGAGGAAATCCACGGCGCGCACGCCGTCCCACGTCATGCGGGCCATGCCGGTCCAGTTGGGATGGCGCTGCTGCATGCGCGCGACGTTGTTCTTCATATCGGTGGTGCCGCCTTTCATTTCCACGCCACCCTCGTAGATGTAGCAGCGAGGGCAGAGGACGACGTAGCCGCGTTTGACGAGGAGAATGGCGTGCTGGCGCTCCTCATCCGCGGGTTCAAGACCGGCGACGCGCGCGTAGAACTTCGGATAGGTCGGGTGAAAGACAACGACGGCGGGACATATGCCCTCGGCGCCTTTCGGCGTGAGCAGAAGCGCGTCAATGAAGTGGCCGTCCTCTATTTGGTATCTGACCTTCTGGCGGGTGAACTCCGGCAAATCCTCTTTTTCCAGCCACTCCGTCTCGAGCGGTGGTTTCGGTTCGCGCTGAATCTCACCCATGAAGCGCAGCCAAACTTGTTTCAACGATTCGCGCCGCTGTTGCCAGGCGGCAGGCGTGGAAATCGGCCTGCTGGTTTTGTCCCCCAATAGCGGCGTGAGTTGAGGCGCGTTGGTGAGTGGTAAACCAGGGGGGCGCTGCAGGTCGGCGGCGGCGCACACAGAGGCACAGAAGAAAATTGAGAGGATCATTTTCATGGGAAAGGGTGCGTCGTGGCTCTCGAGGTCTGAAGCGGAGTTTTGGGACGGAGATTTCGTTCCAAGGGGGTTGGGAGAACGCGGTTTTCCTTTCAGCGGCAATGCGTGCGAAATTTGCGCATGCTGACTGCGATTCGTGCGCAGGGCCGCCCATAAAAGTCTCCTTTGTCACGACCACGGGGACTCCACGGCGGTCGCCTGACGAAACTGAGTTTTGCTGCCAGATTGGATCAGGTCAAGCCCCCTAAGAATTTGCTGGCATGTTTGGATGGGGAAAAAACGCAACGGCATAGGAACCTGCCTCGTTTTATCTCGGAGCAGGCGACTTGCGACGGGTTTGGAAGAGGACTACGATGGCCGATGCCCGAAGAGAGGGATCGAAGAATCGGTACAGCAAGGCTGGGTGAAGGGTAGTCACATGGATTTGCGAAATTTCGCCGTCGCGTTTTTTCTGGTGACGTCAGCAGTCGCGGGCCGGGCGGCGGAACCGGTCCAGGTGGTTCCGCCCAAGAACGGGCAACTCGATGTCCGCCGGCAGGATTACGGGGCGTTTGTTCCTAACCAATCCGTCTTGAAGACGCCATTGCGGATCGGCTCGAAGGATATCCGCCGCGGGCTGGGATCCCATACCCACAGCGAAATCGTCGTGCGACTCCCCTCGCCCGGGCAGCGCTTCGAGGCCACGATCGGCGTGGACCACAATCGCGACACGAAAGGTGGGCGTGGAAGCGTCGTGTTCCTCGTCGAGGTGGGCGGCAAGAAGGTCGCGAAGTCGGCCACCTTGCGTGGCGGAGACGAGCCGGCTAGCCTCGCGGTCGATCTCAACGGAGCCGTTGAGTTCACGCTTCGAGCGACCGACGCCGGCGACGGTCCTTGGGCCGATCACGCCGACTGGGGCGAAGCCAGGGTAACGCTGGCCGATGGGCGGACCCTCTGGCTCGACGAATCCGAGACGCGGACCACGGACATGATCGCCAAGCCCGCGCGGGGCGCCGCTGAGCCGGCCGCCGAAGTCCCTTGGGCGACGGAACTCAAAGCCGGTGCCCGCCGCGAGGCATGGACCCTCGTCACCGACGACACGCAATTGACCGTCGGCGCTACCGTCGATCATAAGCTGTGCGTCTTCGAGCTCAGCAGCCGAGCCGCGGGTTGGAACTGGACCCAAGCTCCTTCGGCCTTCCCGCTCGTGGAGCAAGCGGAGATGGCGGGCGTCGAGTATCGCCCGGACTGGACTTTCCAGGAAGGAACCCTCGATCGGAGCGACGGGACCAAGGTGACCCTCCACTTCACGAGTTGCCGGCCGGCGCTCGATTTGAAATCCGTCTGGCACGCCCGCGGCGGCCCGGGTCCGATTCGCCACACGATGTTCATCCGGAATCAGGCCGACCAGCCGGTGGTCATTTCCAAGCAGGAGAGTCTGGCGTTGCACGCGGTCGGCCCCGACAACCGGACGAGCGTCTGCTACATCAACGACGACGGTTCTCTTCCGGATGCGACGGGGGTCTATCATGACACGCTGACCCCGCAGTACCGAAAGACGCTGCGGATCTCCGAGGAGCAGGACTGGATTCCCTTCGCGATGGTCGATGCGGCCGGGATGCACGGGATCTACGCGGGCTGGGAGTGGAGCATCGGGCGGCTGACGCTGGCGGGCGACTCCGCCTCCCGCGGCGTTTTCCTGCAGGCCGGCAGCCGCGGGGACTTTCGCACCCAGTTGGCAGCCGGCGCGACGTTCGAGGTGCCGCCCGCTTTCGTGGGAGCGTATGCGGGCGACCTTGACGACGCCGGCAACCGGCTTCGCAAGTACTTGTTCAACTACTCCATTCCGACCGCACTGAGGAACGATGCGACGTATCCCAAGGTGGAATGGAACGCCTTTGCCGCCACTGGCAAAGCTCAGGGAAGCTGGGATTCGGTCGAGGCAAAGTATTACCCGCTCGTCGATCAGATTGCCCCCTTGGGATTCGAGGAGGTGGTGCTCGACGTCGGTTGGTGGCAGGGCGACACCAAAAACCAGCCGCACCCGCCGGTGGGCGACTCGATCGACTGGCCGAAAGGGATGCTGGCGGCGCGGAACCACGCCAACGCCGCGGGGATGCGTTTCGGGCTGTACTGGAACTGCAATCCGCCGATGACAACGGCCGAGGGAATCCAGCACCGTCGCGAAGACGCCAAGTATCTCTACGAGAAATTCCGCATCGACTTCTTCCGCTCCGACGGGACGGACGGAAACGTGCTCCAGACCGGCGGCTACGGGCCGGGGACTCGTGCCCTCGGCGCCTCGGACGCCGGCTACTGGCAGACGAAGGGCTACTACGAGGTGCTGGACTCGCTCTATGCCGAGATCGGCAACTTCTCCTACGAAAACTGCTCGGGCGGCGGCCGAATCAAGGACTACGGCATCCTGCGGCGCAGCTTCAAGGTCCAGAACCAGGACCGCTACTATCCGTTGGACGCGCGGCAGTCGTTCTACGATGCGTCCCACGCCCTGCATCCGATGCAACTGGCGACTCTGACTGGATCGTGGGCCAAGTGGCAGGCCGAAGGTTCGCTCTACGAGTTTCGTTCCAGCGCGCTCGGGGCCGCCACCTGGCACCCCGACGCTCCCCGCGGCGGCAACGGCGGCCCGGTCTGGTCCGCCGAGCAGAAAGACGCCATCAAGCGGGCGGTGACAACCTACAAGACCAGGCTCCGACCGTTGATTCGAAATGCCGACCTTTACCACATCTTCCCTCGGCCCGACGGCAAGCGTTGGGACGGCGTCGAGTATTTCGATCCCCAGGCGAA
>JAAYEH010000492.1 GCA_012728855.1 Rhodopirellula sp.
CGCTCCTTGACTGCGGCGGTGGCTTTATCGACCAGTTCTTCCTTCCGGCGGCGCACCTCGTCGAAATGCGACGGAACCAAGTGCTGGATAGCGTATTCGAGAACCTTGGCCTCCAACTCGCTGCGAAGCCAGATCGGCTCCGGAATCTGTGGAAGGAGTGGGAGTTCCTCTTCCGTCAGGGGGCGATAGTCGAGGTAAGGGGCATAGCCCGCCGCTCGCGCGCTGCCGGCCGTGTCGATTTCGACGAACTGCATCTGCTTCGACACGATCCGCCGTTGCCCGCCCGCAGCCGGCCGGGCATCCTGGATGGAGTGCTCAAGGAAGACCAGCACGCGGGGCTCCTCGCCCGGGTCGGTGTCGTCCACCAATACTGCCCCGCGGCGCAGGAGATCGCGATTCCGCTCCAAAGTAAGGTCAATCGTGGCGTCCAAGAGCGGATGCCCTGGGCAAACGAAGTCGGCAAGGGCCTTGCCGGGCACGGCGATGAGTTCCTTATCGAACGTGATCCGCTCGTAGCGAATCATCACGGGCGAGCCGTGCCCAATGGCCCGGTCGCGGTTGCGAATGATGGCCGGGACATTGGTAATCTCAAAGCGTTTCGGCTCCCGGTCGTGAGTCTTGCCGCCGAGTCGCTTGAAAGCCTCGCTGAAGAACGTGGCGATGAAGTGCGGTTGGAGCCGGCGTGCCTCGGCCCGCTCCATGTCCTCGCGGATGGAGCGGACCTTGCTGGCGTCCATCGTATCGGCGGTGAGTGCGCGGTCCTCGATCAGCTTCCGCAAGTGGTCGCGGTCGAGGGCCTGTTCGACGACCTGGTAGAGCCGGGCGCGAACATCGGGCCGATCGCCGTACAGCACGGCCTCCATGAGCAATTCCCGCAAGGGTCGATTGTCGAAGGTTAGCTGCCCGAGTATGTCGAACACCTGGCCGCCCAATGCTTCGCGCTCCTGGTCGAGTTTCTCCAGGAGCCGCTCATAAACCTCACCCTCCCGCGTACCCTTGGCGACCAGATTCCACAGGTGGCAAACCTCGGTCTGACCGATACGGTGAATGCGCCCGAAACGCTGCTCCAAGCGGTTCGGATTCCAGGGCAGGTCGTAATTGACCATGAGGTGGGCACGCTGAAGGTTGATACCTTCGCTGGCCGCGTCTGTCGCGGCAAGGATTTCGACTTCCTTGTCCTGAGTGAAGGCATCCTGATTCTTGCGGCGTTCCTCCCGTCCCATGCCGCCATGGATGACCACAATAGCCTCGGGCCGGCCGACGAGCGACGAGATCCGTTCGACCAGATAGTTAAGCGTGTCGCGATGCTCGGTGAAGACGACCAGCTTGCGGCGATGACCATGGGCATCGAACATCTCAGAATTATTCTGGAGCAAGCGGGAAAGCTCGTCCCATTTGCGGTCGGTGCCGGACTGGCGCACCCTGTAGGCCAGTTCCTCCAGTTCCTTGAGCATCTCGATTTCGATCTGCAACTCTTTGATCGTTTGGGCTGCTGAAGCCTGGTCTACGACTTTCTCTTCCGCCTCTTCAATTTCGGCGTCGGGGGCGTCGTCCAGGTCGTCCAGA
>JAAYEH010000493.1 GCA_012728855.1 Rhodopirellula sp.
CCGCGTTCCTCCTCGCCCAGCCAGATGTACGGGACGTAGTTGCCGATGATCGAGTTCCGCGCCGCCCGGGTACTGTCCCAGACGGGGATGGCGGCGCCGTCAGACACGTGGGCGAGTCTCTCCGAGATAAACAGTTGACACCCGCTTAACCCTGCGAAATGCAGGGTTTCTTTTTTTTCTGGACAGGGTGTTGACACCACATTTGACACCGTTACCCTGGAAGGGAATCGAAAACGACACCCGCCCGGTAGTAGACGAGCGGGTGTCACGCAACCTCAAACCCGTTTACTGTCGGAGGTCACGTCATGTCCAAGTCTAACCGCCCGTCGAAGCCCCGTCCAGACTTCCCGCTATTCCCGCACGCCAGCGGCCGATGGGCAAAAAAAGTCAGGGGGTCATTCTGCTACTTCGGCAAGGTCGCTGACGACCCGCACGGTGAACGTGCCCTGGAACTGTGGCTGGACACCAAAGACGATCTGCTGGCAGGCCGGAAGCCCCGTCCAAAGGTGACTACGGTCACCGTGGAAGACCTGGTTAATGCGTGGCTGGACGCCAAACACAAACGCATGGAGAGCGCCGAACTGTCGCCACTGACGTGGCGCGGGTATCGGCATCTCGGCGGCATCGTCGTGGAGCATCTCGGCCGGACACGATCAGCAGCGGATATCGGGCCGGATGACTTCGGCAAGTTGCGGGCCGAGTTCGCCAAGCGCTGGGGGCCCGCGAAGCTGGCCACCGCGATCACGCACACCCGCGCCGTCTTCAAGTGGGGGTATCAGGCCGGGCTGCTGGCGACACCGCAGCGGTTCGGGGATGACTTCGGGAAGCCGAGTACCAAGACCATGAGGCTCGCACGCAATCAGGCGGGACCGCGAATGTTCCAGCAGGCCGAGCTGCTGGCGATCCTGGACGCGGCCGAAGTGAACGCCCGAGCCATGGTCCTGCTGGGCATCAATGGGGGCGTCGGGAATACCGACCTTGCGTTGCTGCCGGTGTCCGCTGTGGACCTGGACGGCGGGTGGCTGACGTTGCCCCGCGCCAAGACCGGCATCGTCCGCAGAATCCCGTTGTGGCCGGAAACCGTCAAAGCCATCCGTAATGTTCTCGCCCACCGCCCGGAGCCAAAGCGCGGCAACGAGGGGCTGCTGTTCATCCAGCGAAACGGAACCAACTATGTCGCCCGTCGATACGGCACCGCTGTGAGCATGTTGTTTCAGGCCGTAGCGAAGAAAGCCGGTGTCGCGGGCCGGGTGTTCTACGATCTGCGGCGGACTTTCGCCACCGTGGCTGACGGCGCGAAAGACCCGGCTGCGGTGTCTGCCCTGCTGGGCCATGCCGCCAAGGCCGGCGATATGACCGCGATCTACCGGCAGGCCATCGACGATTCCCGTCTGCGGGCCGTGGTGGACCACGTTCACGCTTGGCTATTCGGCCAGGATGACAAGCCGGACGGCAAGCCCGGCGCCGGCGACCGCCAGGACGCCCGGAAAGGCACCCAGCAGGCCCAGGACGGCACGGCGATACAGAAGGCCGTCGTCAAGTGCCTCAGAGCCATCGAAGCGGCAGAGGGGCCGGATAAGGCGGTTCTCGCATCGGTCTGGAATGCCTCAGAAATCGCTCTTGCCCTGAGCGGTGACACCTGGACCGTCCAGCGGTTCTTGACGACTTGGGGCGGCGACGATCAGGACGATCAGGACGAAAGGCCGAAACTTCGCGTTGTCGGCTGACGGGACCGAGGTACAATCTGGACACCGGGCTAGGCTTAGCGGCCGAAAGCCTGCATCCCAACAGGCCGCCCGGTTCCTTTCCTCTTGGGACTTCGCCAAATGGGAGGGCGATATCATGGCAACGACCGAACTATTCGCAGCCATCGCGACGGCGGAACAAATCGCGAGCAATCTGGACGGTGGAATCCTTGGACAAGTAACGCGCGACGAGTACGCCAGTGAAAGATGCAGGCTACCGCTACTCGCAGCGTGGAAAGAATCGCTCCGGACAGCAGGCCCCCAAGCGGAGACGACCGTCAAGTTACATGGGCTGTTTGCGGCGTTGGGCCAGGCGTATCGAGATCCGCAGCCATGCCATGCCGCAGCCATCCGAGGCTACTGTCAGTATCTGCGGCAGCACCTGGGCGGCACCGAAGCGGCGACGGGCGAGAACAGCGGGGCGACGGCTGCGAATGGCGACCGGACACCGGACACAAAACCGGACACCCGAAAAATTTCTTCCCCGCAAAGCGTTGAACTGCATCGGTTCGTCCAGAAGCTGAAACGCGACTTGCGGCCGGGCGTTCGCTATATCGACGTGGCCCGCGATTTTGCGAACGGCGACCAAAAGAAAGCCGAAAGCCTGCTACGTCAAGCAAACCGCTATCCTCATCTCTGGAAGCCCGGCAAGACCGGACACTAACCGGACACCTCGTTTGACAAGCCGCCCCGATTTTTCGTTTACTCCGCCGCGTTGCCGATCGAACCAAGGCACGCGACGGAGAGACGAATCATGTGCATCGACATCGACCGGGAGCGGCTGCTGACGCTTTCTGCAGCGGCAGTATCACTTCCACATCGACCGCATTCAAGCACCGTCAGCAGATGGGTGCAGACCGGTTGCCGTGGCATTCGGCTGGAAAGCGTTCTGCTTGGCGGCCGGCGCTACACGTCGAAAGAAGCGCTGCGCCGATTCATCGAACGGACGACCCAAGCAGCGGAGGGCACCGACGATGACCGCTGACACCCGCCCCGCCTATCTGACGCCCCCCGAGGTAGCCCGGCTACTGCGGATGCGGCAGGCCACCGTCGTGTCGTGGATACGCTCTGGACGGCTGCCCGCCATCGACATCTCCGAGGGCCGGCGACCGCGATACCGCATCAGCACGCAGGCCCTGGACGAGTACCTGGCTGGCCGCGCGGTCACACCGCCGACGCGCCCGGCGCGGCGAGAGAGGCTATCGGTTCCGAGGTACGTGTAAACGAAAACGCCCCGCGCTGGCAGGCGAACGGGGCGAAGATGGATCGACGATATGAGTGTACCAGACGACAAGCCGGAAAGCAAAGGCCAAGGCGGATGGTTCCGACTCCCGAACATGCTGGTCGATCACCTTGCCGACCTTGGGCCGCTGGCCGTGACCGTATTCGTGGTGCTCGCACGGCACGCCGACCAAACCGGCAAGTGCTGGCCGAGCATACCGCGTATCGCGGGCCTCTGCGGCTGCAAAGATAGGTCCGTCCAGATGGCGATTCGGAGACTCGCAGAAATGGGACTCGTGACCGTTACACCGGTGCGGAATAAACGCGGACAAACCAGCAATGTTTACACCCGACCCCCCATGAACCCGGTGAAATCAGATGCACCGGGGGGCGCAACAGAATGCACCGGGGGGGCGCAACCAGATGCACCGGGGGGGCGCAACCAGATGCACCCTGAAGGTAGACCTAATGAAGAAGACCCAAGGAAGGAGACCCAGGGAACAAAGAAAACGTCCCCGAACAAGTTCGGCGACGATGATCTTGCTCTTGCCTCTTTCATGGTGGAAGTGGTTTCCAGAATTCAGAAGCCCGCCAAAGAGCCAAACGTCGAGAACTGGGCAGACACCATCCGCCTGATGCGTGAACGCGACGGGCGGACGATAGAGCAGATCCGGGAGCTGTTCATCTGGGCAAACGAGCATCATTTCTGGAAAGCGAACATTCGCAGCCCGGAGAAACTACGAGAGCAATGGGACCGATTGACGATTCAGAAGCAGGAGGGAAACGGCCATGCAAACAGTAAACGGGCACCGCTCCAGACGCGCGGGCTTCGGTATGATCCCGCCGCCCCGATTGCGGACCACCTATAACGCCGAAACGCTTGTGGCAGCCGAGGAGTACATTGCCGAGAACTTGGCGGCTGCGCGCAACGAACAACAGGACTTCGTCCGCAATCGCCGCTTGAAGCTGTGGGAGAGTCTCACACCAGAGCAGCAGGTCGAGGACTGGATTCGCGCCGAACGGCGGAAAGAGGATTACGATTGGCGGAACAAATGCCTAACCCGCTGGCAAACGTGCCAAGAAATCCTCGCAAGACGAGGGGCCAGATACCTGCGTTGCCGCTGGCAGAACTACGTCATCGAAACGCCCGAACAGGCCACCGTCGTGGAAGGCATCCGCTTCTGGGCCGATACCCTACCTGCCCGCATCCGTCGTGGCGAGAATCTGCTGTTGTTCGGCCTTTGCGGCACGGGCAAAGATCACGTCTTGGCTTGCCTTGTCCGCCAAGCGATGCTTCGCCACAACATCTTTTCCCAATGGACCACCGGACCTGAGTTATTCCGCCGCTGGCGCGCCGAGTTCAACGGCGGGTCGTCGGTTGACCCTGGAGACGACAAATGCTCGGGTCCCCGTCCGCTGCTGGTCATATCCGATCCGGTGTTGCCGGGCGGCACCCTGACACCCTACCAAGCCGAGCGGATGTATGCCCTCATTGACCGCCGATCGTCGTACCAAACGTCAACATGGATATCCGTCAACACGACCGGACGAGACGACCTTGAACAGCGGCTTGGCGTGGCGATTGTGGATAGGCTGCGCGATCACGCTACGCCGTTCTCGTTTTCGTGGCCGTCGTACCGACAACCATTGCCAAAGGTGACGCCATGAACCAAGAGACTCGACTCAGAGACTTCGCCGCACGCCAGCAACGGCTATCGGCACGCCCGGCAAGGCGTGGCGGGATTGACCCGGCTTGCCGGTTGCCATCGTTGGCCGAGTTGGAGCGGATCGACGCACGGGCAGAGGCGGCCGTTGCGCAAGCCAGGACGCACGGAGACGCACGCGGACGGGCCGATGCGACTGCCGAGCCCCTGGACGGCTGCGGGCCAGGAGCGGGGCACGGGGGGGCCGACCGGGCACCCAGCAGACTTTCGGGCGGGATCTGAGAGCAGCAAGGCCGGAATTGGCAGTCAGCAACCGGAGGACGTCGCTTTCGAGCCGGGCAAGATACTACGAGGGAATTGGGCTACAGCCCGAAGTATTCGAGTAAGTGGAACGCACTGGAACGCGATCCAATCTTATGGGGAGCGCACCAAAAAATGGAGTGAGAAAAGTATGAGGCGCATAAGATCGGATCGCGTGCCATCGCGTGCCAGCACGCCCGATCACGGCGTTTTGCTGGAGAAGTTCACGGACGGACGTCGACGGCCGGCGCTACGACGTGGCCACCGTGGCCAGATGGACCCGGCTGTCATGCTGCCCACCTTGGAGCGGTTGATGGAAATCGACCGGCAGGCGGAGTTGGCCGTTAGCGCAACGACGATTGACGGAGACGCACGCAACCGGGGCGATGCGACTGCCGAGACCTTGGACGCCAGCGGGCCGCAGGAGGGGCGATAGGTGTACACGATGACATTGCAGATATGAACGTCCGGTAGGTTCTTTCCAAAGGTAGCGTCCGGCTTCTGTCCGCCGGCAG
>JAAYEH010000494.1 GCA_012728855.1 Rhodopirellula sp.
CAGCAACTGGGATTTGGCCTCCGCGTTTTGGCCCTGGTTGGCCAGGATCGCCGCCAGTTGCAGTCGCGCCCAGCTGTGGGCCGGGTTGATCTCGATCGCCTTGCGCAGATGAGGCACGGCTCCGGCAGGGTCGTCCTGATCGACGAACGCCATGGCGGCCCGGAAGTAATTGTGATCGTCGAGAAAAGCCTCGGTAATCCCACGGATCGCGTCGGGCGCGGCGTTGACGAACTCCGGGATATTCGCAGCCCGCTCCGGGACCGTAAAGCGGGACAGCACCACGGGCACGCTGCTGCGGCCCTCCTGGTCGATGTGCGTCAGGAACAGTTGAGTGTAGATCGAGTAGGCCTTGGAGGAAAACGCCAGCCACTTGCCGTTGGGCGACCAACTGTGCCAGGAATTCATCTGCGGCGTGTTGCACTCCAGTCGGCGGGCCTCGCCCCCGGCGGCCGGGACGATCATCAGCTGGCTGTCGGGCTGCAGCAGCATGAAGCTGTTCGCCTGGCAGAAGACCAGCCACTTGCCGTCGGGCGAGAATTTGGCGAAGTAGTTGCTCCGTCCGTTGTTCGCCGCGCCCTCGATCGGCTCCGCCTTCCCGCCCTTTCCCTCGTTGAACGGGATGCGGACCAAGTCGTAGCGGAAGGTCCGGCCTCCGTCCAGGAAATCCCGCGCGGCATCCTGGGGGACCAGGACCGACTTGACGTTCTCCAGGCCCTCCGGCTCGTAAGCCTCCGCGCGGGCAAACACGATCGACTTTCCGTCGGGACTCCAGGTCGCGTTGGTCTGCACAAAACGCGGATCGTCCGCGCCGGGCAGGACTTGGTAGGTCTTCGTCTGGCGGTCGTAGATCGCCAGGATCCCCTTGACCAGGAAGAAGAGTTGCGAGTACATCAAATCGGGCTTGTACACGGCCAAGGCCCGGTCCTTGACGGTCCCGACGACGTACCTGCCGTCGGGCGAGACCTGGCACAGCAGGCCAAAGGTCACGTCGCCGTCCTCCTTGCGAAAATCGTTCCAGCTGATGACTCGGTTCTCGTCCAGGACCATCTGCCGCTTGATGGGGGCAATGGCATAGGAGCCCTTGTCGTTGCCGGAGTCGATTTCCATGGCCAGGGTCGAGCCGTCGTTGGAGAAGGAATGGCAGTTGCCGCACACCGGCAGTTTCTCCAGGACGATCGGCGGCGGTTCGCGGGACGAGATCGGCCCGAACCGCCAGCGGATGTGGGCAGCCGGGTCCTTGACGGCGGTCAAGAACGGCAGATTCACCTCCCGGAAGAACAACGGGGCTTCCACGGCGTCCGGGGACGTGCTGATCGACACGCTGGCTTGGGAGATCAGCCGCGCTGGTTCGCGCGAATCGACGCCCCGGACCGTGACCGCGACGTCCTTGCCGACCGATCGCTGCTTGATCGTCTCCCAGGCGTCATCCGGCACCGTCCACGTTGGCTCGGCCGCCTGAAAATCCAGCGGTTCGCCCTCCTGGAAACGAAACTGGACCAGCCAGCTGTTCGCCGCGGGGTGTTCGTCCTGCCAGCGGAAGGTGGGGGCGACGATGTCGGGCGGAAACAGGGCCCGCTCCGGCGGATACACGATCTGGATCGGGCGGGGCGGCACGTCTTCCGCCGATACGGCCGCGGCGGGACCGGGGGCCGCAGCCGGACCGTTTGAGTCGCCGTTGGGTGTCCGGGATTGGGAGCAGCCGGCTGCCAAGATCAGAAAGAGAAGACACGTTGACAGAGAGAGCGGGTGCCAAAAAGATGACCTGCCGGTAAGGGCATCCGCGCGGCGACGCATTTTTTCATTGAGACCCATGTTTGTCGTTTATCCCCCGTGTTTCTGTCAGCTGCTCTGCGCCGCTCGATAAACCACGGTCAGGCGTCAAGTGCGCGGCAAGGCGCTAGCCGCCGGCACTGTGGCGAATCCGGAACCGGTGGCTAGTGCCATTCCGCTCACCTGTTTCTCGAACGAGGCGAGGGGCTTTCTTGAACTGTCCATGCTTGCAGGGCTCGTTGGTGATTGGTCTGTTCTCGTTTCGGCTCCTGAGACAGGGAGCGGCAATACTGAACCAGGTCGATCAGTTGTTCGTCGGCAACGCCCGGCAAGGCAGGGTGGGGCGTGCCGGGCATGCCCAGCAGAAGCCGCAGGTAGATCGAATCCGGTTCGTGACCGCCCTTGAACGGCTCGCGGACCAGGTCGCGAGGCGGCGACGGGCGGCCCTTTTCGTCGAACAGCGGCACCTCCCAGACGCCCGTTCCGTCTTCGCCGTGACACGTCTGACAGCCCAGTTTGGAATAGGCCTCGTGGCCGCGGGCGATCGCTTGGGGCTCGGCGACGGCAGCGATGCGGGGCGCCCGGACGTCCTCGCCGGCGGTGGTGCGGAGTTTCAGCACCTGGCGGACTTCGTCCTCGTCGATTTCCTCCCCTTGCTTCAGGAGCGTGTCGATGAAATGTTCGCCCATGCCCAGGCGGTTCAATCGCCGGACCTCTTGCGCCAGCATCATCCGCTGGTCCTCGTCCAGGTTGTCAAAGGCTCGCATCGACGTGCCCGGCATCCCGCGCCGGAGGCCCGCTTCCAGATCTTCCAGCGAAGGGATTCCGTTGACGGTGCTCACCAGCCGGAACCTGTCCGTCCGCAGATCGCGGGGCTTGGGGAACAAGTGCCGGGCCGCGCGGCCCTTGCCGTCGCCGTTTTCGCCGTGACAGCCGCTGCAGTGCAAGGCGTACAATCCGGCGCCGGTCGCCTCGGTGTCTTCCTGTGCGTCTGCTCCGGTTGGCCCCGTGCCCGCCCCGCCTCCGCCCGGCCGCGAAGCCTCCAAGGCCCGCAACTCGGCCTCCGCTTGCGGGTCGTCGGCGCCAGTCGTGAAACGCGAGACCACGTCTTCCAACCGGACATTGTACCGATGGATCGCATCGATCCGGTCGAACAGTTGTCGGGCCCGCGGAGGTTTCTCTTGGAGCGACGCACAGATTGCCGCATCGCCGACAACGCCGCCTCGATCGGGGGCATCCAGCTGCGCGCGGGCGAACCAATGCTCCGCGGCCTGGTAGTTGCCCGATTCAAGTTCGAGTTCCCCCATCTCGGCGGCAATCTCTTTCTCGTCAAGCGTCTGCGGCTGCGGAGGCAGCGACGCCAGCATCGTCCGGGCTTCGGCCAACCGGTTCAACCGGCGGAAGAGCTTTGCCAGTTTCAGTCTGGCGGTCTCGTTGGCCGGCGTGCCGGCCAGCAGGGCCGAGTACTGTCCGCAGGCCTCTTCCAGCCGGTTCTGGTCCTCGAACAGTTCGGCCAGCGCGATCCGCGCCAGCTCAAAGCGAGGTTGCCTCGCCAAGGCGTTTTCCAATTCCCGTTGAGCGCGCTTCTCAAGATCGCGCCGCTGGGGGATCTCGAGTTCGGCTTGGCTCAGCCGCAGCCAGTAGAGCCCCTGTGTGAAGGCCAGATGTGCTTCCTTCGGCTCCGTCGCGGCCCAAGCGTCAAGTGCCGCTTCCGCCCGTCCTGGGTCTTTGCGGGCCAGGTAGCCGTTGACGAGCGCCGCATAGAAATCGGTGGGCGACACGCCCGCCTTGATGATCGCCGTGAGTTCGTCCTGGATCTCGTTGTCAAAGTCGCCGTCCTGTATCTGCCCCAGCCTGGTCTCCAGCCGGACCTGGGAAGCGGGCGTGCCTTTCTGTTCGGCCGCTCGCAGGGCCTCGCGCCACCGCTCCGGTTGACGCAGACGGCGGAAGCACGCCGCCCGCATCAGATCCGTCGCGCCGTTGCCCGGATCGAGCCGGGCCGACCAGGCCAGCCACTGCTGAGCCACGCTGATCGCGCCGTGATCGAGGTGCATCCCGGCGATCATTCGGGTCCACCAAGCCATGCTGGCCCGACCGTACAACCCCAGGCCAGCCGCTAGCAGCAGCGCGAGGACACCGACGGCGATCTGCCGCGCGCGGCGAGGTCGCTGGGGCGGATTCGCCTGCGATGCTGTGTCTGGCTGTGGCATGATGTCGGACCTTGACTCGTACGGCCTGTTCCCAAGTCGTTGTTTTTCGGGGCGCGTCCTAAAATTGCCGTCGTGCGATCTCGCGGCCGGCCAATGCGCCGCTGGTTGGACTGGAGTTCACGAGCCGGATGGAACCATCCGCGGCATTATACAAGTTCCGCTGTCATCCGGCACGGCGGACGGTTAAGATAGCCGCATGTCCGATCCCAGGAAACCGATCTTCGAGCCGAAGGTGTCGCCGCACGTCGCCGGAGAACGCAAACCGCGTGTCCGGGGCCGGTGGCTGGCGCTCACGGCATTGTTGACATGCGGCGCCGCCGGGCTGGTCGCGTGGCAGGCGCGGCCTGTCGTACCGCCCCCGAGCGAGCCCGTGGCGGTGGCGTCGAATGACTTGCCGACTCCGGCGATCGATCCGGCGGTGGAGTCGCAAATCGCGGCCTTTTGCAGCGATTGCCACACCCTGCCACGGCCCGAGAATCTTCCCCGCGACCGCTGGCACACCGAGGTCCAGTTGGGTTACGAGTTCTACGCCCGGTCGGGCCGGAACGACCTGAGTCCGCCGCCCATGCACCAAGTGATTGCCTATTTCCGCTCCCGCGCGCCCGCGGAAGTACACTTCCCGCAGCCGGTCGAGGCTCGGACCACCTTGCGCACGAAGTTTGCCGTCGAGGAATTGATGTTGGACCAGGAGGCGGGGGTCCGCCCGGAGATTTCACACCTGCGGTGGACCCGGCTGACCCCGGATGGCCGCCACGGATTGCTGTTTTGCGACATGCGTTTCGGCTATGTCGCCTTTGCCGATTTGGACGAGCGTAAGGCCAGTCCTCAGGTGCTGGCCCGGCTGAACCACCCTTGCCGCGCGGAGCCGTGCGATCTGGATGACGACGGGGCGATCGATCTGGTGGTTGCCGACCTGGGCAGTTCGCGTCCCTGCGATCACGACCGGGGCCGAGTCGTCTGGCTGCGGCGCGAGAAGGAATCAGGCCGCTATGAAGAACGGGTGCTGGCGTCCGGCTTGGGCCGGGTCGCCGACGTGCGGCCGGCCGATTTCGACCGCGACGGGGATCTCGACCTGGTCGTCGCCGAGTTTGGCCATTACCAGACGGGCGGGATCTTCCTGTGCCGGAACGTGGCCGAGTCGGGCGAACCACCGCGTTTCGAGATGGCAGAACTCGACGACCGGCCGGGCACAATTCACGTGCCGGTCCACGATTTCAACGCCGACGGGCTGCCGGACTTTGCAGCGCTGGTTTCGCAGGAATGGGAGCACGTGGATGCGTTTATCAATCGGGGCGATGGGCACTTTCAGCTGGCGACCCTCTGGGCCGGCCCCGATCTGATGTTTGGGTCCAGCGGCATCGAATTGGTGGACCTGGATCAGGACGCAGACATGGACGTTCTGTACACCAATGGCGATGCCTGGGACAATCTGTACGTCAGTCCGTCGCACGGCGTCCAGTGGCTGGAGAACCTGGGCAGCCTGCGGTTTGCGTATCACCGGCTGACCGACATGATCGGCGCCTATCGCGCGCTGGCCGGCGATTTGGACTCCGATGGCGACCTGGACATCGTCGTCGTGGCCTGGCTTCCGCCGCCACTGCTGCCCCGCAGTGTCGCGGGCGCGCCGCTGGCTTCGATCGTCTGCCTGGAGCAGACCGAACCAGGCGTGTTTGTCCGGCACACGCTCCAGACCGGCTCGCCTCCCTACGCCACGTTCGAAATGGCCGACTTTGACGGAGACGGCGACCTGGACTTCGCCGTCGGTCCGGGCCCGCACGTGGCCAACAAGCCTCAGAAGACCCCCTGGCTAACCGTGTGGCGGAACCAGGGAGCCGGGCCAGGCGAAAAATAAGATCGGCGAACGGTGCGGCGTCAGCCCACCGGTGTCCCATGCAGCACCCATGCTGTGGAACCGTTGGACTCACGCCTTACCGCTTGCCGTTGCGAAAGAGGTCAGGGTGCTGGGGCCTTGCTGCCGGCCGCCGGGTCACCCGCTGCCGCCTCAGCTTGCCCCGCTGCCGCCTCAGCCTGCCCCGCTGCCGCCTCAGCCTGCCCCGCTGCGCCGCCTGTCAGGTCAAAGTTCAACTCGTTTTTACCGGTCGTGACTTCGGCGGTCAGTTCGCTTTGCGAGTTGTACTTCGCGGGGATGTACATCTCGCCCACTGGCACCTTTTCGCCGGGGTTGGATTCATCAAACTTGCCGGGCACGGGGCGGGAAGCGATGACTTCGACCTTCATCTGGCCGGCCATCGCCTCCATCTGGTACTGGCCGTTTTTGATTTCCGCGCTGAACGCCCGCGGATCGCTTCCCGTACCCCGAAACGTAATCCGACCCTCTGCGATGGGCTGGCCGTCGAACGTGACCTTGCCGCTGACGGGCTGCGTATCGAGTCCGGAGCGACCACAGCCGAAAACGATCGCGCCGGCCAGAAACACGAACAGCGGGACGAAACGAATTCTGTGCATCTGCATCTTCCTCACGATATCGAAGTGGTCTAGTAGGTGCCTACCGAGTTGCCGTCCTCGCGATTGCCGAGGTGCCGGAAGGTGAGCGTATCGACGCTGTCGCTGACAAACCGCACCGCGCTGTCGCAAAGCACCACATTGACTCCGCCTGGGTGATAGCTGCGGGCAAAGCAATAGCGGCCGGCAAGTCCGCCTGCGTTGCCGTCTTCGCAGGGCGCTTTGGGCCACGAAGTGGTCTTGCACGAGTACACTCGGTCGGGAACCGTCGTGTTGGGTGATTCGGCCGACGAGAAAGCGTACGAACCGTGCGGGGCACCGCCCCAATAGCCGCCCAACTCACCCCACTTGTCACCCGTCTTGCCGCGGATCAGGCCTTCACTGGCCATCAACACGTTGGCGGTCCCGTCCAGTGCAGCGGCGAGCGTGCGCGGAATATCCGGTCTGCTGGTGCCGAACATCCCGCCGTTTTCCGTGCGTACCGTGTTGTAGAAATTGCCGTCAATAACCGTTGGGGTGTATGGATATCCGCCGCCTCCGCAAACCGCATAATTGCCCTGGAATCCGTTGTTCGTCCCGCCCCCGCCCACGGCTGGGCCGGACGGATCAGAAGGACACATGAACCCCGGGACCGCACGGCCAGCAAGGTCGATGGGCATCCGATGGATGTATTCCCTTTGGTAGTAATCGGGCCAATTCTCATACTCGACCTGAAACGCCTCTTGCTCGACAAAAGGCAGGATGCGGTGGAACCAGCAATCCCGCCGGTGGGTCTGACCCGTAGCCTCGACCCGCCACCCATAAGGCAAGCACTTGTGGGCGTCGTGGTAATTGTGCATGGCGATTCCCAACTGCTTCAGATTGTTGACGCACTGGGTGCGCCGGGCGGCCTCCCGCGCCGCCTGGATGGCGGGCAGCAGCAAGGCGACCAAAATACCGATGATGGCAATGACCACCAACAATTCCACGAGCGTGAAACCTCGAGATCTGTTCTTC
>JAAYEH010000495.1 GCA_012728855.1 Rhodopirellula sp.
CAGCCTGTTCACGGTTTCGCGCCTCGCTCTGCCGGAGTCGTTCTTCGAGTTCGGGAATCGTCATACCGGAAAAGCTATCCGATTCCCGATTTGCCGCAAAGACCAGTTTTCAAAATGGACGGATACGCCGAGGAGGCACTTGCCGAGATACCGACCTCGCCGGACCCTTCCTCGCCGTCGGCGAGCCCCACGAAACGCTCGCCAAAATGACGCAAGTAGGTAAGCTGTCCCTGGAATTGTCCCTGCACTTCATGTCGTGCGGGTTCAATGCGTCGAACCAGTGTTCGATTCCGGTGATCATCAGGGAATCATCCGGGAGATCGATAATCGAACCGGGAGAGACATGCCAATCTGGCTATGCACTCCTCCACATTTGTCAGAATCCAAGGCTTCTTCAACGTAGACGCCCCCTCGCACGCATCATAAGCTGCCCCATCCTGATCAGATCAATGGCAGGCCCTGCTCTTGCAGGAACGCCGCTGTCGCGTCGAAGGAACGCGGATCACGCGTTGGATCGTTAGGATCACCTTTGGGTATCCAGATCACCATGCCCCGGCGCGCTCGCGTTAGGAGCACGCGATACTTGTTCGCAACGTAAACTGCCATATTCGGCTGACTGATGCGCTGCCAGCGAGTTCCACGGAACTTCTGAAACCTCCAGCGGCCCGTATCAGGGCAAATCACAAAATCCCCACCCCAGCACACACCCACCCAATCGAGTTCCAGGCCCTGGCATTCAAATTCTGTGGCGGCAACTTCCAGCATCGAGGAAGACCGGCAGTCGTTCATCGCGGCCAGGAACCATTCGACGAAGGGGTATCCCTTGCGGAAAGCCGAAGACACTTCAAGTCCATGCGCGCGCAGACGTAGGGCGCCTGAACTTGCCAAGAGACCGCACCGCTGCGATCCGTCGGCACGCGACCGCAGCCACTGCCGTGCCGCATCAATATTCCGAGTAAGGACAACAGGGAACTCCCCGGTCAGGATGTCCGACTGCTTGTCATCCATCCCACTCCGCGTGATGATCGCGTTCACCCATTCGCCGATTCGCCGCGCACGTGGGCTGCGGACGCTCACGTCCAGGTGAAGACAGTCCGATTCAACAATGGTCAGGTGCCCGCCCGGCTGGTCGTCGAAGAGCCGGTGCCCGGCGACGGATCCACCGCCCCGAAGCGCGTCGGGCGAAGCGAAAACTCGCCAAGGCGTTTTACGTCCGTTAAGCGCGCGCCCCCACTCGGCGAGGCCAGCCTCGCCCTGGTGGATTTCTTGTCCTCCCCCGACCAGCGCGATCACAGTACACCAATCCGGCGCTCGCTCCATGATATCCAAGACCAATTGGGGCTCAGACTTCGACAGGCCATGTTTCTTTTTGACGGCGGCGGCATTCCAAGCGCGCTGCGCTTCGTCGAACACAATCGCGTGCTCGTACGGCGGATCGCTCGGCCTCTTGACCGCGTAATTTGTCAGAAATCCATGCACGTTGCCGACAAAGGTGGAAACGGTGCGTTGCGCCTGATTTCGCGGCATTCCCGACCGTCGCCGGTCGCGAACGAGTGCCTCCCGAATGATCTTGACAAGCGGGCCATTGCCAGAAAGGAATACGGCTGCGGGGCGGTCCTGATTGCGAATGCGCGGATCATGGACCGCGTTCAGGCCGGTCAGGGTCTTTCCAGCACCCGGGATCCCGGTTACAAAACAGATGGTGCGGGCCTTCGTGCCTTGCGAGAAGTCGATGGCTTCACGAATTGCTGAGGAAGTAACGTCCAAATTGTGCGCGAACGCGTGCGAAATGTCTGCCACATGATGACCGGAAAACAGACGTTCTGCCGCGTCGATAATGCTGGGGCAGGGGCGGTATGCTGCACTTGCCCAAGCGTCTGCATTGATCGGGGCATCCAGTGATTTATGAAAATATTGATACGATGAGGTAATGCAGCTCGCGAGGGAGTGCCCTCCGTTCCCACCTGTCCCCTGCAAGGGCACAACGAGGTTAGCAGTCATAAGTGTATCCAGGAGGGAGGGTGAGGATTCGCCTGCTGCCTCGGTCGCTACAAGGATGGGCAGAATGGTCCGATCGTGGCTGGCGAGATGAAAATCGCGGAGGTCCAATGCGTAGCTGACGACTTGCCACTCGTCCTCGCCTGAGTAGTGAGTGGCCCCGACCTTGAACTCAATTACGAAAATGAGATCATCTGCAAGCAGGATGGCGTCTGGACGTTTCCCTCGCCTTGGTATTTCATACTCAAGCAAGAGCCACCATTTTCGACTAGCGGGCGCAGTTGCTGTCAGCCGGCCGGCCAATCGCTGCAATAACTCAAGCTCCCTCTGCCATGCCTCCGTCTGCTTTGTGTGATGCGTGGCGAAGCCTGCGGCCGCAGCCGCTGCAATCAGCGAACCAAGCTTCTCGCACGCGCTAGTGCTATCGAACTCTTCAAGACGACAACGGTACGCGAAACTCACAACAGCAAACTCCACAGAAATGACTTGGGCAACTGTGACGAATACCCTTGGGTTCTCACCCGTTATCCACTCGTGACCCCGCATAAGCGGCTAGTTGATCGACTCAAAAAATCAGATCATACATTACTGCCGAACGAGTGCCAAGCAGCGTATTCTACAGCGTACCGTCGCTCCCCACCTCGCTTCGTGCTAATATATTGATTGACAGCAGCCGTCCAAGCGGCGGGCTCTGGGTCCGCATACGCATCGCGGTCGCAACTCTATTCTCAACTGCGCGGACGGTGACGGCAACAAGTGGTTCTTTCAGGCACAAACGCAGGTACAAGCGGGGGTCGGGGCTCATTTCACCGATTCGGCTGTACAAATGCTCGAACTCATCATGTCAGCGAGGGCTTTTGCGAGGAGGTGAGGTCCGGTGACACCGGGCCTGTCGCTCGGCACACGTTTCAAGCGGCAGCCGTTGTAGCATCCGAAGAACAGACGTGGCACTTTCGCCGGCCATGCTCCACAAGCCAAAGCCGCCTTCGCCCTGGCACTTACGCGAACGGATACTTTCCTCTTCCGGGAATAACATTCCTGACACCGCCTGTCGGATCCGGGAGATCGCCCAAATACCGCGGAATCAGATGGACGTGGACATGCAGAATCGTCTGCCCGGCCATCGCTCCAACGTTGACTCCGATGTTATACCCATCCACTCGGAACTCCCAATCCAGCCGGCGGCGCTGTGAAATCAGCAAGTTCCAAATTGCGGTCACCTCCTCAGCGTCCAATCCGAAGAAGTCCGAGACATGCCGGCGCGCGATGATGAGCGTGTGCCCTGGACTCACCGGATAGCGGTCCGCAATCGCCACCGCAAGCCGATTCTCCTGCAGAATCCGCTCCGGCGGCAGTCGGCAGAAGGGACATTCAGGATCAGCCGATTCGTTCATAGTACCTCGCGATGCTCTCGTTACAGACTTGCCGCAGTTCCTGAAGGTCGTCCGGCCGGAGCTGCCGCCAGAGGTCGGGATGGAAACGGACGTAAGCCAGATCGCGGTCATACTTCAAGTACTTCCGCCGCTCGAATTTCTCAAACGGCATTCCGAGCATGATCCCCTGCACGTCAGACGGTTCCATGCTTTCGACCCTCGCCATCCGGTTTCGCAACGACTCCACGGGCAGGCCCTGCTCTCGCCGTGCGTTGTAGAACTGCCGGAAGTTCGCCACGGCATCGGCCAGCTTCGCCCGGCCGCGGTCGTCCGCCGCGTCGAGGATCGCCAGGAGCAGGACGGGCTTATAAGAAGCCGACATGTCCCTGGCGGCGATATACTTCAGGAAGAGGTCGCGGATATTGTGCTCGCCGACTTCGGGCAGGTCCAGCGCGGCGCGGACCTCAGGGATCCGATCGCGACTGAAGTAGCAGTAGGTACGGTCGCCCAGCGTAAGCGTGTGGTCGGGCGCTACCTGGCCGCGTTCGACCGCACGGCGGACCAGCCCCTCCGAGGCCGCCAGCTCGACCTCCAGTTGGGCGACCGTGAGCATGCCCGCGACCGCATCTTGCCAGTCGAACAGGTCGATCTCGCGGTAGTCCTTCACCCAAAGCCCGATCTCGACGATCGCATTGGGTTTCTCCCCGCGCGCCATCGCTTCCTCCTCGGCGCGCCGTTGATCCTCCGGTGCCAAGACGAATCCGCCGGGGCGGTACTGAGTCTGGCCGGCGATGCGGTGCAGGCTGAGCGACTGGTTGTAGCGGGTGGCGTTGTCGACGAAGTCGAAGACCAGCAGCGACTCCTTGCCGGGAGCCTTGCGGGTGCCGCGGCCGAGTTGCTGGAGGTAGACGACCTTGGAGAGCGTCGGCCGGGCCATGAGGAGGACTTCGACGTCGGGGCAGTCCCAGCCTTCGTTGAGGATGTCGCACGCGCAGAGCACCCGCAGCCGGCCCGCGTGGAAAGCGGCCAGGTGCTCTTCGCGCTCGCCCTGCGGCATGCGGCCGGAGACGGACTGCGCGGGCACGCCCGCCTCGCGAAGGCGCTCGGCGAGCGATTCGCCGTGCCGTACGTTGACACAGAAGACGACCGCCTTGCGGCCGCGGACGTGCTGGAGATACGTGTCGACGATCAGCCGGTCGCGAGGTGGGATGAGGATCTTTTCCTCCAGCTCGCGGCGGTTGTACTGCACCTGGTTGAAGCGGACGCGGCTCAGGTCGACGTTGGTCTCCACGCGGACGCAGCGGATAGGAACAAGCTCGCCTAGTTCGATGGCTTCCCGGAGGCTAAGCCGGTGGGCCGACTCGCGGAAGAGGTCGAGGATCGACTGGCCGTCGGCGCGGTCGGGCGTGGCGGTGAGGCCGAGGACGAATTTCGCGCGGAAATAACCCAGTAACGACCGGTAGACCCGCGCGGCGGCGTGGTGCGCCTCGTCGATCACCAGGTAATCGAACTCCGTCGGCAGGAACTCGCTCAGACGCGCCGAGACGGCCTGCACCGAGCCAACCACGTTGTAGGCATCCGGGTCGCGGGACCCGCCCATGAAGAGACCGACGGAGGCTTCCGGCCACAGTTCGCCAAAGCGCTGGAAAGCCTGCTGGACCAGCGGACGGGTGTGGGCGAGGAAGAGCGTTCGGCCGCCGAGCCGTTTGGCGTCGGCAATGGCGACGATCGTCTTGCCGGTCCCTTGGGCGTGGGTTAAGAGGGCAATCGTCTTGTGGTCCGCCCGCATGGCCGCCAGCACCGCCAGCGCCTCTTCCTGGTGCGGGCGGAGTTCCAGATCGACCAGTTCGCCAAGCTGCTGCGGCAGGAAGTCGTCGAACGAGAAGAAGCCTGAGATCCGTTCCAGGAACAGCGCCAGCTCTTCCTTCACCCGCTCCGGATCCTGTTGGAGTTGCCGATCAGTCCAGCGGAAGATCCGCCAGCCCTGGTGGACGAGGCTATTCTGGCGCAGCAGGTCGTCTTCGAACTTCTCGACCGAGACTGCCCCGGGCATGTGCCAGGTGAGGCCGTCGATCTCGAAGGCAACTCGCTCCTCCGCGGTCCGCAGGGCATAGTCGATGAACCGTCCGCCACCGTAGATGTCCTCGGCGGGGTAGTCGTGCGTGAGTTTCTGCACCTGCTCCAAGCCGAAGACCTGGGCGAAGATGTCGACGAAGATGTCCTCCGGGCCGCTGGAGAAGCCCTGGCGATCGGTGGCGGTGGACATGGGGGAGGGCGACGGGGAATGAAGTGTTGGAGTGTTGGAGTGATGGGGTTCGGACAGGGGCAGTTTAGCGGCTGGGAGAGGGGGAGGGAAGTGGACGGGCGACGGTGGCAGATGCAACACTAGCAGGCACGGTCCCTCGTGCCGTCCGCGGAATTGGTCGGGATGAAGCCGACGAATACGCCGACTACGACGCCGTGGCCTCCAAGTTCGGCTCGGCCCGTCGGGCCTTCGCACTGATCCGGCGGGTGACCCGATTACCGCATTGGGCCGAGATCCGCGGGCAGCGGGCCAGCGATCTGTTGGTGTACTTCGCGCTGTCCCGGTTTCGCAAGCGTCCGCCGCTCAAGAAGTTGCCGGCGACGCTGCGGCGCGACATCAAAGAGTTCCTCGGCACCTACAAGCGGGCGTGCGAGCGGGCAGATGCGCTGCTGTTCCGTGCCGGCGAACCCGAAGCGATCGACGAGGCCTGCCGCCAATCAGCGATCGGCAAGCTCCTGCCCAATGCCCTCTACGTGCATCGGTCGGCCTTGGACCGGCTGGAGCCGATTCTGCGGGTGTACGAGGGCTGTGCCCGCGCCTATTTGGGCGAGGTGGATGAGGCGAACGTGATCAAGCTGCACCGGTTTTCGGGAAAAGTGTCGTACCTGGTCTATCCGGGTTTCGACAGCGAGGCGCATCCGGCGCTGGCGCGGTCGTTGAAGTTGTCGTTGCGAACGCTTCAGCTCGACTGCTACGACTACGCGACCACCAGCAACCCGCCGATCCTGCATCGGAAGGAAACGTTCTTGGCGGAGGATTATCCGGGGTACGCGATGTTTGCGGAGTTAACGCGGCAGGAGGAAGAGCGGGGATTATTGAAGGAGGCGTCGAGAATTGGGACGAGGGCGGGCTGGGAGGAGAGATTGCGCGAGGCGGGGGTGAGGATTGAAGGGCATGAGTTGGTCGAGAGTTCAGAGTTGATCGTTGAGAGCCGGAGAGAGGGCAGTGGTCGGTAGTCAGTGGTCAGTGGTCCAGGAAGGAAAAGGACCGGCAGTCCGCGACGAGAGGGCACTAGCCACCCACAGGAGCGGCATCATGGTTCCGCGTCACATATAGCCCGTATGACACGGACCTGAGCGGCCGTGATGCGGACAGCCTCACAAGGGATTCATGTGATTTCGAGTATTTCGAGTATTACGACTGTTTCGACGATGTGCTAGAATGTCTTTGTTGCGAAACAGGAGGCAGAAAACCGTGACTACATCCATTCCGCCGAACTTTGAGACGGTCGCGCCGACTGAGGCCGATGCGCTGCTTGCGCGCGAGTCGAGTCGCCGTCTGGCAGCCCATGACCTCGGTGAGCGAGCCAGTGTCCGCATCCAGTTGCTGGACGATGGCGAACAGACTGAAACCGTGGCCGTGCCGGCGACGGCATTGCGAGTGTTCCTGCAAGCGCTTACCGAGATGTCGCAGGGCAACGCGGTCACCCTGATTCCCAGTCACTGCGAACTCTCGACGCAGCAAGCCGCCGACCTGCTCCAGGTCTCGCGGCCCTACGTGGTCAAACTGCTGGACGAAGGGAGAATCCCCTTCCGCACCGTGGGCAAGTACCGCCGCGTTCGCTTCGACGACCTGATGGCCTACAAGCGAAAAGACGACGAGGCCAGGGCCAAGGTTCTCGACCAACTCACCGCCGAAGCCCAGGAACTCGGGATGGGCTATTGCCCGACCCCGACGACCGGCATGTCCTGGCCGCCGCGATTCGCGCCGGTGCCGATACGATCGTGACTTGCAACCTCACTGATTTTCCTGCCGAAACGCTCGCCCGCTTCGATATCCATGCGCAGCATCCAGACGATTTTCTTCTGGGCCTTCTCGATCTGGATCCCGGCGTGGTCTGCGCCGCCATCAAACGCCAGAGAGAGAATCTACGCAATCCGCCAAAGACGGCCGCGGAGTTACTTACCACTCTGGAAAACCAGGGACTTCCGCAAGCGGTTGCATGCCTCCGCCACGTCGTCGACCAGCTATGAAGGGGCGCGGGGCAAGAAAGGCACAACGCCAGCTTACGACCCGGAGTCTCGTCCGACCGAAATCCCAGAAAAGCCGACTTGTCGAAAAACTCCCTCGCCCCCCTCCCTGTCAACCTTCCCCTCATCCCTTCGCCCAAAAACTTGCTTGACATGGCGCGCCGCATCGACCATACTCAGGCAGGAATAGTAGACAAACGATCACGTTTGTTGCCGGGGCCGGATTCCGCCGCTTTCGCGCCCGGCTCCGCTGCTCATTGACAATTTGGTAACCGTTCTAAAACTGCAAGTGCGGCAGCCCGGGAAAGGGGGCTGGCTCGGAGATTGCGGCTCGCGGTTCGGAGCCATCAGCACGCGATGCTTCAACCTCGATCTTCCAAACTCCCGGCTCCCGGCTCCCTGCAACACACCCTGACAAAACCGGCACCTCCTCCCCCAAAAGCGCGTGGCGCCCATGGCGCCTCGGATTTGAGAAATCGCCAACTTGGGCACCACACCCGCCGCTGCCAATCGTCGCACGCGCCCCGCCATCGTTCTTGACGACGGGCCGGCGGTGACTTCCGCGAGGTCACCGATCCTTTGCGACGGCCGCACTTGCACGGCGACGATGTCTTTCCAACGGCGATCTTTCCGTGCGACCCTTACCCCCCATGCGTGGATATTCAGCAGGAAGAGGTGAATATGGCCGTTGGCCCAAGACCATTCGCGACTCAACCCTCCCTGGGGAGTTTCCCCAGGCTACGGTGACAGAAGGCCTTCGGCCAAAGCATGGGGACGTGCTCCTGCTTCGGGAAGAAAACTCGACGCCCAACCCGCCTGCGAAAACGCGAGATTTTCACCTCCCCAAGCGGGATCGACTGACCGCCTCATTGCCTCTTGCCGTCGCGGGAAGTAAAATGCGAGCTTTTCATCCGGCAGCCGCAATCCCGGTGGGAGCCATGGCCAGAGCACGCAATCTCGTTGTCGCCCAGAGTGGCGGACCGACGCCCGTCATCAACAGCAGTCTCCGCGGTATTGTCGAGGCAAGCCGCGACTTGGGTGAGATCGGAACGGTGTATGGCGCGCGGCATGGCATCGAAGGCGTGCTCAAGGAGGAGTTGATCGACCTTTCGGCTCAGAAGCCCGAAGAGGTGGCGCTGTTGCGCTACACGCCGGTCGCCGGTTCGATCGGCACCTGCCGCTACAAGCTGAAGCCGGCGCAAGATGAAGACTTCGAGCGAACGATCGAGGTCTTCAAGGCTCATGATATTGGTTATTTTCTCTATATCGGCGGCAACGACTCGATGGATACGGCGAACAAGGTCGCCGAACTGGCCCACCAGCGGGGCCTGGATCTGGTTGCGGTGGGCGTGCCGAAGACGATCGACAACGACGTCGGCGACAGCGAGTTCAAGCTCATCGACCACACGCCCGGCTACGGGTCGGTCGCCAGGTATTGGACGCACACCGTCCAATACGCCAACCAGGAAAACCAAGGCTCTTGCCCCGCGGATCCGGTGCTGGTGCTGCAGGCGATGGGGCGCAAGATCGGCTTTATTCCCGCAGCCGCCCGTCTGGCGGACCCCGACCGCGAGATGCCACTGCAAATCTACCTGGCCGAAAGCCCATGCTCGCTCGAGCAGCTTGCCGATCAGGTCAACGACCAGTTGCGCAGGTCGGGCCGCTGCCTTGTGGTCGTCAGCGAAGGTTTCGACGTGGGGGATCTGGGCGCGGTGAGAGATGCTTTCGGCCATACGTCGTTCAGCGCCAGCCAGTTGACCGTGGCGCAGATTGTCGTCAACCACCTGAACCAGGTCGGCCTGGCGGCGAAGGGTTCCGCCCGCGGCAACGTGCCCGGCACCGATCAACGCCATTCCATGGCCTACGCGTCGGCGGTCGACTTGGACGAGGCGTATCGCGCCGGTCAGCAGGCGGCGCTGCTGGCGGCCCGCGGCGAAAGCGGCTACATGGCCACGATTTTGCGGGAGCCGGGTCCGATCTACAACGTCCGCTACGACAAGGTTCCACTGCCGGAAGTGGCGATGAGCGAGCGGACCTTCCCGTCGCAATGGATCGCGCCGGGCGGCTACGACGTTACGGATGATTTTGTCCGCTACGCCAGGCCGTTGATCGGCGACGACATGGTTTCGCTGCCGATGGTCGACGGTCGGCAGCGGATGACGCGTTTCGAGCCGATCTATGCCGATCGGAAGCTTGCAGAATACGTCCCCCAGGCAGACAGAGAGTAGGCGGACGTCCGCACCCCAGGGCAGGGTTCACGTTGTTATCACCTTCAGATTAGCAGAGCACTTGATCCGAGATGATTGATTTCACCCCCCGCCACGATTTTCTCGTGGGCATCGACTCCGACGGCTGCGCGTTCGACACGATGGAATTGAAGCACAAGGAGTGCTTTATTCCCAACATCATCAACCACTGGGAATTGCAGGGCGTCAGCAAGTACGCCCGCGAGGCGGCCGAGTTTGTCAACTTGTATTCCAAGAGCCGCGGCATTAACCGCTTCCCCGCGCTGGTCGAGGCGATGGAGTGGCTCCAGAAGCGGCCGGAGGTAAAGGCCCGCGGCGTGAAGATCGACATCCCGCCGTCGCTGCGAGAGTGGATCGAGCGGGAGACGAAGCTGGGAAACCCGGCTTTGGAAAGCGCGGTGAACCGCAGCGGCGATGCCGACTTGAAGAAGACGTTGGCATGGTCGCAGGCGGTCAATGAGTCGATTGCGGGCATGGTCCGCGGTGTGCCGCCTTTTCCCTACGTGCGGGAGAGCCTCCGGAAACTCGCGGAGAAGGCCGACATCCTCGTCGTCTCGGCGACACCCCAGGAAGCCTTGCAGCGGGAATGGGACGAGCACGATCTGACGCAGTTCGTCGTCGCCATCTGCGGCCAGGAGATCGGCACCAAGAAGGAATCGCTCACGGCAGCCGCCAAGTATCAGCCCAACCATACGTTGATGATCGGCGACGCCCCGGGCGATTACAAGGCAGCGCAGGCGAACCATGCGCTCTTCTTCCCGATCAATCCGGGCGCGGAAGAGGACAGTTGGAAACGATTTTACGAAGAGGGGATCGACCGGTTCCTCTCCGGCAAGTTCGAGGGCGACTACCAACAGTCGCTCTTGGCGGAGTTTGAGACGTACCTGCCCGAACGGCCGAAATGGCGGGTCGAGGAGTAACCGGACAGCGGCAACCTGAAGACAAGACTTATTCCAGATAGGACGGCGAATTACCATGGCAGAGAAGTGCGATTTCGGATTGGTCGGGCTGGCGGTGATGGGCGAGAACCTGGCGCTGAATGTCGAGAGCCGCGGCTATAGCGTGGCGGTCTTCAACCGCACGACGAGCAAGGTCGACGAGTTCATCGCGGGCCGCGCCGCCGGCAAGCGATTCGTCGGCTGTCACAGCCTCGAAGAACTGGTGGAAAACCTGCAGGCGCCGCGGAAGGTGATGCTGATGGTGAAGGCAGGGCCGGCGGTCGACGCCTTCATCGAGAGCCTCATCCCGCTGCTCTCGCCCGGCGACGTGATCATCGACGGCGGCAACACGCACTTCGCCGACACCGAACGCCGCACCGCCCACGTCGAATCGAAGGGCCTGCTCTATATCGGCACGGGCGTGTCCGGGGGCGAAGAAGGGGCGTTGAAGGGCCCGAGCATCATGCCCGGCGGAAGCGTCGACGCTTGGCCCATCGTCAAGCCGATTTTTCAGGCCATCTCGGCCAAGGTCGGGCCGAAAAACGACATCCCCTGCTGCGAATGGGTCGGGCCGCGCGGCGCGGGCCACTACGTGAAGATGGTCCACAACGGCATCGAATACGGCGACATGCAGTTGATCTGCGAAGCCTATTGGATGCTCAAGCACGCGCTAGGGCTCACCAATGACGAGTTGTACTACACCTTCGCCGAGTGGAATCGCGGCGACTTGGACAGCTACCTGATCGAGATCACCCGTGACATTTTCAGCGTCAAGGACAAGGAAACCGGAAAACACCTGGTCGATCTGATTCTCGACACCGCCGGCGCAAAAGGCACCGGCAAGTGGATGAGCCAATTGGCTCTCGACCTGGGAGTGCCCAGCACGCTGGTCACCGAGGCGGTCTACGCGCGGTGCCTTTCGGCGATCAAGGACGCCCGCGTGCGGGCGAGCAAGGTGCTTGCCGGGCCGCCCGCAGCGAAATACCAGGGCGACCGCAAGGAATTCATCGAGCAGATTCGGCAGGCGTTATACGCCTCGAAGGTCTGCAGCTACGCCCAGGGATTCGTGCAGATGCAGTCGGCCGCGGTCGAGCACGACTGGCCGTTGGATTTCGGCTCGATTCCGCTCTTGTGGCGAGGCGGCTGCATCATCCGCGCGGTGTTCCTGCAGCGGATCAAAGAGGCGTTCGACGCCGATCCCAAGCTCGAGAACCTGCTTCTCGCCCCGTACTTCCGCGAAGCGGTGGAAAAGGCCCAGCCGGCCTGGCGGCACGTCGTCAGCACCGCGGTGCAGATGGGCATCCCGACGCCGGCCTTTTCGACCGCCTTGGCCTACTACGACGGTTACCGCTCGGAGTGCCTGCCCGCCAACCTGCTGCAAGCGCAGCGAGACTACTTCGGCGCCCATACCTACCACCGAGTTGACAAGCCGGGCGAAGGGCCTTTCCATACCGACTGGATCCGAGAGCGGAAACAGCCGTAGGCGGCCGGCGGTTCAAAGGGATTGCTCGATCCGAATTCACAGAAGCGCGAGGAAAAAACACCATGTCTGCCGAAAGCTACTTGAATGAGATGTTCGGTCTGAAGGGTCAGGTTGCCGTCGTCATCGGCGGGGCGGGCGTGCTCGGATCGGCCATGTGCCGGGGACTCGCCCGTGCCGGCGCCCACGTCGTCGTGGCCGACGTGACCGAAGCGGCCTGCACGAGTTGCGTCGACCAGATCAAAGAAATGGGCTGTGCCGCCAGCGGCCTGGTGATCGACGTCACCTCGCGATCGTCGATCGAGGCGGTGCTGGCGAAGGCCCGTGAGATCACCGGTCGAGTGAATATCCTGCTCAACTGCGCGGGGGTGAACCACGGCAGCGATTTCCTCGACCACCCCGAGGAGAAATGGGACTTCGTGATGAGCATCAACCTCAAGGGCGTCTTTCTCGCCTGCCAGGTGTTTGGAAAACACATGGTGGAGGCAGGGGGCGGATCGATCGTCAACATCGGCAGCGTGACCAGTCATCTGCCGTTGAGCCGGGTGTTCGGCTACGCGGCGTCGAAGGCGGGCGTGCTCAACCTCACGCGCAATATCGCCCACGACTTCGGCGACAAGGGGGTCCGCGTCAATTGCATCTGTCCGGGGTTCTTCCCGGCCGAGCAGAACCGCCGACTGCTTGACGAGAAGCGGGTGGACAGCATCATGCGTCACACGCCCATGCATCGCTACGGCGAACCCGAAGAGCTGGTCGGCGCCCTGTTGTTGTTGGTCGCGCCCAAAGCGGGCAGTTTTATCACCGGCACCCACGTTAACGTGGATGGCGGGTTCACGGCGGCCTGGTTTTGATCGGTTGGCGAGTCCGGCCGACGGGTGAGTGTCGCTACAATCGCGATGCCACGGGGTTGTCGAACTCCACGTTGGCGAAAGAGATCCCGGTCTCGTCCGGACTCAGCAGAAGCAGCAGGCTGATTTGACTCTGAACCTCTTCGGGCAGATTCTCGAAATGCCGCCAGACGGCGTCATGGCGATCGGCCTTGCTGACTTCCGCGAATTCCGGATCGACGATGCGAACACGGACGGACACCGAATTCTGACGATACACCGTGATTTTCGCGTGAGGGTGCTGTGTGTCGTACCCGGCAAGGGCGTCGGCGACGGCATCGAGAGCTTTGTCGGTATTGCCGCGTATCTGTAGCATGTTTTAGAGTCTCCCATCCGCCGCTCTCAAAATAACGTCTTCGCAGCCAGTCGAAATCATGTGCGAGCCTGCCACGGAACTCCCCCGCCATTTCCATTCGCTGTTTGCCTGCTAAAATGGAGAGAATCATGGCCTTTAGAATACATTCTACTCCATAGCCGGCGAGATAGACTGCACCCGTTGTGCGTGCTGCCTCCAAGAGAAAGGTTGCGTCCTCGAACCGCTGCTTCGCCGATTGATAGAACGCGCGAGCTTCAGGAGCTTGAGGCAGCGCCACAGATAAACTCTTCACTGGAACAAACCCGGATATTTACGGTATCTTACACCCGCCACCCGCGTGATGCAAGTATCCAGTTTGGCCGATTGGATTTCCCATCTACCCAAGGGAATGGTTCATGGCTCACACGATCGTGATTTTTGGGGCGTCCGGCGACCTGACAAGCCGCAAGCTGATACCGGCCCTCTACGAATTGCACCGCAAGGGGCGTTTGCCGAAGGAGACCCGCATCGTCGGGTTTTCGCGGACACCGTTGGCCCACGACGACTGGCGGAATCGCCTGGCGGAGTCGACGGCTCGCTTCATCGGCGACCGCTTCGACGCGTCCGCCTGGCAAGCTTTCGCCCCGTCGATCTTCTACCATGCCGGCGACATCGGCAACCAGGAGGACTTCGTCTCGCTCCAGCAATTCCTGGCGGAAGTGGAGGGGGAAAGCCGGGCGGAACGGATCTACTACCTGTCGACCGCGCCGCGGTTCTACGAACCGGCGGTTGCGCAGCTCGGCAAGGCGGGCATGGCCGAGCAGTCGGCGGGCGTCCGGCGGATTGTCATCGAAAAGCCGTTCGGCGTCGATCTCGCCAGCGCCAGACAGCTCAACACCTCCGTCCACCAGGTCTTCAATGAAGAGCAGATCTACCGCATCGACCACTACTTGGGCAAGGAGACGGTTCAGAATGTGCTCGTGCTGCGGTTTGCCAACGCCATCTTCGAGCCGATCTGGAATCGCAATTACATCGACCACGTGCAGATCACGGCGGCCGAGGAGGTTACCATCGGCCACCGCGCCGGGTACTACGACACCGCCGGTCTGCTGCGCGACATGTTCCAGAACCACCTGCTGCAGTTGCTGACTCTGACCGCGATGGAGGCTCCCTCCCGCTTCGAGGCCGACGCCGTTCGCGACGAAAAGGTGAAGATCCTCCGCGCCATCCGCCCGATGCGGCCGGCCGACGTCGCCGCGAACACCATTCGTGGGCAGTACCGCAAGTATCGCGACGAAGCGAACGTGGCGCCGGGCAGCTACACGCCCACCTTCGGCGCCGTCAAGCTGCACGTCGACAACTGGCGATGGCAGGGCGTACCGTTTTACCTTCGCAGCGGGAAAGCGATGTCGTGCCGCACCACGCAGGTGGTGATCCAGTTCCGCGAGCCGCCGCACATCATGTTTCCCGAAGGGGCTCAGAATATCCAGGAGGGCAATCGGCTCGTTCTTCAAATCCAGCCGGCGGAAGGGGTGCAGTTGCACTTTCTCACCAAGGTTCCCGACGCCGGCATGAAGTTTCGCATGACCGATCTCGATTTCCGCTTCGGCCAGAAGTTTGCCACGGGAATACCCGACTCCTACCAGCGGCTGCTGCTGGACGTGATGCATGGCGATGCCAGCCTTTTCGCCCGCGCCGATGAGGTCGAGTTGGCTTGGGGAATCATCGACCCGATCCAGGCCGTCTGGGATCGACCCGGTCCGCCGGAACTGGCGCTGTACGAGGAGGGCGGCTGGGGACCGCCGACGTCGACGGAGTGGATGCAGCGGCAGAACCGGCAGTGGTTCGACACCTGCCCCGTCCTCTGAGACGAACGGACCATGCCCATCCTCACCCCTCTCCGCATCGGTCCTTTGACTATCGATTTTCCGGTGGTGCAGGCGGCGTTGAGCGGCTACAGCGACTGGCCGATGCGAGTCATCGCCCGGCGACTCGGCGCCGGTTACACGCTCGGCGAGGTTCTCCTCGACGCGTTCATCCTCAATGTCACCAAGGGGCGCAAGGCGAAACGATTCATCCGCGTGACCGATGACGAGCGGCCCTGCGGGGCGCAGCTTATGGGGGCGGAACCGGAGCAGTTTGCTCCGGCGGCGATCAAGCTGCTGGAGGCGGGGTTCGACGCCGTCGATCTGAATTTCGGTTGTCCCGTGAAGAAGGTGCTTGGCCGTTGCCGAGGCGGCTATCTGCTCAGCCAACCGCAGACTGCGCTGGAAATCGTCGCCCGTGTCCGCGAGGCAACGCCGCCGGCCGTGCCGGTTACCGTGAAGATGCGGCGCGGCATGGACGATTCACCGGAAAGCCTGGAGAATTTTTACACGATCTTCGACGGCGCCTTTGCGCTGGGGGTTGCCGCGATTACGGTCCACGGCCGGACGGTCCGGCAGCGATACGAGGGGCCAAGTTCCTGGAGTTTTCTGCGGGAGGTGAAGCGGCATGCCGGGGATCGCGTCGTGCTAGGAAGCGGCGACTTGTTCTCGGCCGAAGACTGTCTGCGGATGATGTCCGAGACGGGCGTCGACGGCGTCACCGTCGCTCGCGGCGCGATCGGCAACCCTTGGATTTTCCGGGAGGCGAGGGCGCTGTGGGCGAATCTGCCGCTTCCGCCTCCGCCGAGCCTGGCCGAGCAGCGCGCGGTCATGGAGGAGCACTACGCGCTGGCCGAAGAGGCTTACGGGTCGCGGCGCTCGGTTGGGCCGATGAAGAAGTTCGGCATCAAGTATTCGCGGTTACACCCGGAAGAAGGGCAGGTCCGCGCCGCCTTCTTTGCAGCACGCGACGCCGAAGAGTGGCGACAGGTGCTGCGACGATGGTATGGCGGCGAGCGGACTTAGAGCCTATCCCAAAACCGCCGCGGACTGGCTCATTTTGCGGAGTTTTCGGAGCAAAATGTGCCTGTCCCCTTCTCCTCGCGAGGTTTTGGGATAGGCTCTTAGCTTAGGAACTGGGGCGGTGGTTCCAGGCACGTAAGGCTTTTCAGCCTGGCTGGGAGGCGGGCCGGGCTGGAAAGCCTGACGTACTTTCTTGCATCGCTGCGGATCTCATGTGGCGGGCGGAGCGGCTACCGCGAACAATCTTGTCCGCAGGTCCGCGACTTCGCCCGCTTTGGCGCTGAATCGGTCGCCCAGTTTGGCCGGCTCAAGCCACTCGGGCTCGGTGAACAATCGTGCCGGCTGAGCGAGGCGATGGTAACGGCCAACTTGCGACAGCAGACGGCGAGCGGATCGATCCAAGCGGTGCGTTTCACACAACCCTCGAAACAGCGCGGCATGGCTTTGATGGCGGTGGCGGTGGTGCCAGCGATGGCCGTAATAGAGCCCGCCGCTGACGATCCCAACGGCGACCCCGGCCAAGAGAAGCCAGAGAAGCAGTTGCCCGCCCGAAACGGCCGCGCCGGCCGGCGGGCGAGCCGCCAGCAGAAGCATATCCAACCACGGTTCAGTGTGGACGCAGTTCGATAACCCAGACCAGATCATGACGCGACTTCCTCCGAACAGGCTTCTTCATCGAGTAGCGACTGCGCGATCCGCTTCAGGCTCTGCTCCGCCGTCTCCTGGACGATGACGCTTCGATCGAGCAAGGCGTCGCGCAGCGCCTCCCAACTCGGCATGGTATCGCAACCGGCCAGCTCCTGTGCCGCGGCGATCCGCACCATGTGATCGTCGTCGGACAGCAACCGGATCACGGACTGTTCGAGTTCTCGCACGAGTCCCATCGCGCCGGCCGCGAGCACGGCGCGCCGGCGCCGCACCGGGGAAGGGCTCTCCATTTCCAGATTGAGATCGAAGGACGCCTCAGAATTGATCTTCCGGACCATATACCCCGCCGTGACCCGCACGTCGTCGGACAGCCGATCGAAGTTGGTCATGAAATGCCGGAACGTGAACTCTGGAAGGGCTTCGCGGAGCGCCTCGCGGATCTGTTCATGAGTCGTGTCGACCATTCTTATCAGCAGCGACATCGCGCGGGGAATCCTTCGCGGGCGGAGTTCTTTGAGCACCACAGCGCGAACGGTGGGGTCTTCATCATTCAAGGATTGAATGACCAAGAGATCGGCCTCCGGACCGTTGAACCCACTGAGGGCGCCAGCGGCCGCGCGGCGGCCCTCCGGCTTCCCTTCACGAAGCAGATAGCCGATCAGTTCCAGAAGGGTGTCGCGCGGGATCGACGTCGCCATCAGCAAGGCGACGGCGTCGGCCTGCCGCGGGCCGTCCATGCCGGCCAGTATCGGATGTCCTGGTTTCGCCCAAGGGAACTCGTCGAATCGGGGCAGGGTTTCGGCGACAGCCTTTGACGCGCCGCTGCCCGCCACCGCCAGCAGGTTGTCGATGTATTTCGGATCGGTCCGGTTGACAAGAATATTCTTGACGACCTGAGGCATTTGCGGATCTTCAAGGAAGCTGAGCAGAAGCCGGAGAATTCCACCCCGAGAACTCGCCGTCAAGGCAGCGATCATCGCCGCGTGAGAGCTTTCGCGAGTCTGCCGGAGCATTCGTCGCAGCACGACGTTCTGTTGCTTCGATACAAGCAGAAACGCTTCAACGACCTCAGCCGACCGGTGCCGGGCGAATTTTTTGGCGCCGTCTTCCAAAGCGGCGATGATCCGCTGGCGGGCCGAATCCTGATCGCGTCTCCTCGACCGCTCATTAGGACTACAAAGTTCGCCGTAGAACAACTCCGTCAACTCCAGAACGGTTTGGGCGGCCTTTTGCCGGCATGGACAGTTCTCGCCCAGAAGAATATCGATCAGGGCGGGCAGCGCGTCGTAGAGCCGGAACAAGATGATGGCGTCGCATGCCTCGGAGCATTGTCGTGCGTCGCCGCTCTGAAAGGTTTCCGAAACGACGCGACTGAGCCGCTCCGGCCGCTCCTCGACGATCGAGCGGCTCTGAGCGTCCATTTCGGGCAGACGCCGAAAGATCTCGCGGTGCCCGCGCGGGCTGCGGCGATCCAGGACGGCTCTTAGCGCGAGGTCGCGGATGGGCAGGTGCGGCGAATCCATCGCCGCCAGGAGTACGTCGTCGGCAAGATGGTTTTCCGTTCGAGCGAGGTGTTCGAACGTCGCGTTGAGTCCAATCGGCATGGTGATCTGGCCGCCAGGTCGAGTTCTGTCGAGAAATGGTCCAGCCGGCACCGGCAACCGGGGCCAACCGTCAAAACATAGGTCACGGGTGCCAAAAAGCGAGCGCACACGCCAATAAGTCTGATGCTGCAAGGAGTTCCGCCCCGCAGGGCATGACGCATCGCTCCGCCGGAGAGGGGATTCCCGTGGCTGGCAGCGCTCGGATTACCGGCAGGCCTCGTCCGCGAAGGCCACGACGTTTTCCCAGGGGGTTTCCGGCTGGATGACGTTCGAGGGCATGAGGATTGTGCGACGGTCGGCCCCGACGATGCCTGCCAAGCGGCGGACTTCAGCGCGGACTTCCTCGGGCGAACGAAAGGGGAAAATCTGTTGCGCCGAGATCGTGGCCGTCAGAACAATCTCGCGCCCGTAGTTCCGATACGTCTCGCCGAAGTCCATGCACTCCGGCTGGACCGGATGGAGGATGTGAAAGCCAAGCTCGATCACATCGGGGACAATGGCGTCGATTTTCCCGCAACAGTGGAGGAAGAATTTGACATGGGGATATGCCTGGCGCACGGCATCGAGGACGTCGCGCCAGGCGGGCTTGATGAAACGCCGCCATAATTCCGGCGAGATCTGCATGTTGCGCTGGGTGCCCGCGTCGTCGTAAAAGCAAAGCACGTCGATGCCGGCGCTGGCGGAGGCCAGGGCGAGTCGCCGGGTGTGACCGGCGATCTTGCGGATCACCGCTTCGGCGAGTTCCGGTTCGCTTACCAGGTCCATCAAAAAAGACTGCATGCCGCGGATCCACCACGACCATTCGTAGATGCTGCCCGCATAGCCGAAGACCGGATATCCGGCGTCATGATGCCGCTGGATTGGCGACATATCGCCGTCGACCTCGATGATCGGCGAGGGGAGGGCTTCAACATCGCCGATCGAGCGGGCGGATGCCAAGGCGGGATAGGTTCGGTCGGTCGTGCCGGGCAGCCCGCCCGCCCAATGCCCGATACCCCACTCGTCGAACGTCGTGCCCGGCTCGACGGCACCGTGCAGCGCCGCCGGGTCGTCGCCTCCGAAGCGCGTCTTCAGCGAGAAGAGGCGGACGTCGGCCTTGAAATACTCGCCCGGATCCTCGGCGCCGGTGACGCGGCGGAAGTTCTCCAGCACGGGTTCGCTCAGTCCGGGCGCCGCTCCGACGTCCAGCGAGAACGGGATCCATTCGGGCGTCTGGCCTGCGAGCAGCGCGCGGAGATTGTCAATCGGTCGAGTGGGCACGGTCTTTGTCCGTTCTCAGGTCGAGCTTGATGTTGTCCAGGTACACGGCCGTTTCTTGATTGGCCAAGCTGACGAACCCAAGCCACTCCACTTGCCGGAAGTCCTCGGCACCGCAGCGAAGATCGGCGAACGTGCGAGGTTGTCGGCCGGGAACGGTCACCGTCAGACTATACGTGCCGAGCGATTCGTCGTCCAGCGGGCAGACGATCTGGACATGGAACCAGACGCCTACAGGCAGATCGGCGAGTTCCGCCCCCGCGGCGCGGAGCGTTCGATCGGCATCGATGCGAAGGGAAGGGCCAACTCGATAAGGCTGCCCCTCATCGCGCCATTCATGTGCCAAGACGGCGCCGGCCTCGAGCCGCACGTCAAAGTCCAAGACGGCCGTCCCCTCGCGAAAATGCGGCTGATAGTAGAGGTGCGGATTGAAAACGTGCTGAAGTCCGGCAACGTCCTGGAGTTTCAGACTTTGCCGCCCGGCGGCGGCCGTCTCGGAAGTGGCAAGAATCGAGTCGCCGCGGCCTTCCTCGCAGAGGATTGCGCCGACCGGCTCGCCGCCGGCAGGTATCTGCTCGAACCCATCGTCGATGGTCACGGGTCGGGGTGGCGGAGACGGCGAAGGCAGTACGGTGGGCGCCAGCGCCGCCTGTTTCGGCAGATCCACCCAGTCCGCCGCGCCGATGAGGCCACAGCGGCTGACGTCGATCGGTTCGATGCCGAGTTCAAACGCAGGTGAGTCGGCCTGGAGCCGGAAATCGTAATGGGCGGGATCGACGAACTTGGGATCCGCCACCCGCGAATGGCGGTCGACGCCCTTGGCCTGCCACTGATCCAACCGGTCGCCATAGAAAAGCAGCGGCTCGCCATCGGTCCGCCAATAGAGATTGTTGTCCCACTGTGAGCGGAAATCCGACTTGCCGCCGTCGGGATGAAACAGTTCGCCTTGCGTGAGGTAGAAGATGTTTCGCTCCACGACACTGGGGGGATCTTTTTGGAACTGATACCGCCAGGCGGCGTGCCAAGCGCTGTGCGCAAAGACGTTGTTGCGAATCGTGTTGCCGTGGCCGCCGGTGTTCATGACGCCGCCGTTGAGGGTGTTGTAGACGACGTTCTTCTCCACCAACAGGCCATTGCTCCCCTGATCGAAATAAATCCCCCACGCCATGGCCGGCTTGCCCATGTAGGGGAAAATATCGTGAAACACGTTGCCGCGAACGACCGTGCCGGTCTGCGTACCAAGCGTGTAAATGCCGCCGGCATCGCTCAGCACACCGCGGACGACGTGGTGGACGTGGTTGTTCTCGATCGTGTTGTGGAGGGTCCGCGTGGGGGCGTCGTTCCAGTTCCAGCCGATCGACATGCCGGAATAGTCGAAACTATGGATCTCGTTGTGCGAGATCGTGTTGTGGCCGCTTTGGGCCAGCCAGAAACCGACGCCCGCTGCATAGACATGGCCACCGTCGTGAAGGTAGTTGTTCGAGACCAGGTTGCGGCTCGATTCGAGGGCGTCGCTGGCGGCCATGACGGCGTCGCCGAGACGAATGCCCCCGGCGCCCAGGTCGTGGATGTGGTTTTGAACGATCCGGTTGTCTTGGCAACCGCGGCGGAACCACAGCCCGTAGCCGCCGACATGGGCGATTTCGCACTGTTCGACGGTGCAACGCCTTGCCCCATCGGCCATCACCGCGGCGGGCACGGTCACCGCCGCCTGCGGATCGCCATAGCCGGCGGCCGGCAATTCCCAGTCGCAATGCTGCAGGGCCAGCCCCACGACCCGAATGTTCTCGACGAACCGGCCTGCTTGGGGATCGCCTTCGAAGCGAAGCAATTCGCCCAGCACCGGCGCGACGACCTCAGCCTTGGACATATCTTCTCCCGAGAGCGGCCAGTAATAGAGCCGTCCGGAAGCCCGGTCGAGGAACCATTCACCGGGCGAATCCAGCGCCTCCCGGTAGTTTTCGAGGTAGTAGCGCTGATCGGGATCCCATGCCAGCGGCCGGAAGATCGTCGGACCAGTGAAAACAACCACCCGGTTCGGCTCGTCGACCGACTTGATCCGCACCCGCGAGGTGTTCCAGGAGTGGAAAACGACCACTTCGACATTGCCCGCATCGTCCCACGGCCGGATATCGCCGGGCTGGAAGCGGAAGCGGTCGACCCCTTCGTTCCAAGCCGCGCCGGGCCTCGCGTCAACGAGCGACTCCACCTGCAGATAGCCGTCATTGGGCGACCGGGCGCGGACGGCGCGCCGGCCGTCGACAAAGATTTGCCGGAAATACCACGAGCCGTCGCGGACTTCGGGCAACTCGGCGACCCAGAGTCGCTGATCGTGCCTCTGCCAACCGGTAATCGCACGGCCGCCGGAGAGAACCGCTGATGGGCCGGGGCCGGCAGCGAACGTCACCGGTGCATCGTCCGCGCCGGAGTCCTCCGGAGTAAGAACCAACGGACTGTCGAGGCGGTGTGTGCCGCTGATCCGGACCGTCGCCGGCCCCGGCAATCTGCCTTCCTTGCGGAGGCCGCGGAGCAACTGCTGGGCGCGGGGGATCGAGGCGAGCGGCCCGTCGGTTGCATCCGCGGTGGGCTCGCGGAGCGTGCCCGACCATGCGTCGTTGCCGCCGGGAGCGACGTAGAGAATGGTTTCCGAAGACGCCGCCGCCGGCAAGCAGCACCATGCTGCAACCAGGATCAACCCAATAGTCCGAAACGCTCGCATGGGATTGCCTCCATAATGTCCTCGCCGGCCCGTGGGCGCTACATCCGCTCTCCGAAATCGGCACGGAAGGCGTCGGCCAGCTTCTGGCCCCAGCCGTCCAACGCAACCAGTTTGCCGGTGAAGAACCGGAGCACGGGCGGTTCTTGGATGAACTTCAGTCCGCCGACCAGGTCGCGGTGGGCCAAGAGCCACACGAGCCGATCGACGACATAGTCGATGTGGGCAATGGAGTAGACGCGGCGCGGAACGGCCAGGCGGCACAGTTCCAGATCCGACGGAACGTCGTTGCCGTGTTCGTCGCGGTCCATCGAAATCGTGCCCCGCTCCATACCGCGCGCGCCGGAGGCCAGGTAGAGCGCGGCGGCCAGCGCACCGGCGGGATACTGGCTCTGCGGGATGTGCGGGAGGAACTTCATCGCGTCGACATGGCCGGCCAGGCCGCCGGCCGGCGTGACGGCGGGAATGCCCTTCTCCACCATCTGGTCGACGAAGTATTGAATCAGATCGGCCGAACTGCTCGCCACGTCGAGATCGACCATCTCGCGCAAGCCGACCGTCATCGCCTCAATCTCCTTCGACGACATGCCGCCGTAGGTAATGAAGCCTTCATAGACCGGCAACCATGCCTTGAGCTGTTCGAAATACTTGGGATCATTGGTGGCCAGCAGACCGCCGCGAACGCAGGTGCTCTTGCGGCCGGAAAGGTAGATCAAGTCGGCATAGCTCATCATTTCCTTGACGATCGCCGCGATGCTGACATTCTCGTAGCCTTTCTCGCGGCGGCGGATGAAATAAGCGTTCTCGGAAATCAGGCTGCAGTCGACGATGACCGGAATATGGTGCCGCTGGGCGACCTGGCGGACTTCGCGAAGATTGGCCATCGAAAACGGCTGACCGCCGATGAGATTGGTGGTGGCCTCCATGCGGACGAATGCCACCTTGTCGGCGCCGTACTCGTCGATCACCGCTTCGAGCTTGGCCAGATCGATGTTGCCCTTGAAGGGATTGTCGCTCTCGGTTTCCAGCGCGCCGTCGCCAAAGATCTCCAAAACCTTGGTGCCGGCCATCTCGAAATGGGCCTTGGTCGTGGTGAAATGGTAGTTCATCGGCGCCGCGGTGCCGGGGCGGCAGAAAATCTTGGCGATGAGGTGCTCGGCGGCTCGCCCTTGGTGCGCGGGCACGCAGTAGTCGAAACCGAGGATCTCCTTCACCGCGGCGAGCAGCTTGTAGTAGCTTTCGCCGCCAGCGTAGGCGTCGTCGGAAACCATCATCGCGGCAAGCTGGTTGTCGCTCATCGCGTTGGTGCCGCTGTCGGTGAGCATATCGAGAAAGAGGTCGCGGGTTCGCAACATGAAGGTGTTGTAGCCGGCTTCTTCAATCGCCTGAAGCCGCTGCCCGACCGGAGGAAGCGTGGTCTTCTGGACGATGCGTACTTTGTGCATCTCGATCGGAAGCTCTCTGCCGTTGGACAGCTTGACAATCACTGCAGACTCCTTGGAATGGTCCCGGAAAAGTCAACAAACAATTTAGTCTAATTCCTCGGCAAGGCTGCTGCCAGACCTCTTCAGCCCGGCAATTGACCGTGCCCCTAACAAGAATGGTGTGGCGCTGGCGAAGCCTTGGGGCGACGTTGGTAGACGAGCGGACAGGAGGGGGTACAATACCGTCATGACCTCGCCGAAGATCCGGTAGATCCCGCTTGCCGAGCGGGATCGCTGCCGCGCCGATCCTGCTTGGCGAACGGATTCTGCCGCAAGATCCCGCTCGGCAAGCGGGATCCACAAATAACCAGGAGGAACTTATGGCCGGGCCCGTGTGGCAGGGAGTGGACCGCGAGGTGCAGGCGTTGCGGGCGATTTTCGAGCGGGCTCGCCTGAAGGGCATCGCTCCGCTGCAGGTCCACCGCCCGCGGCACGTGCTGCTGGCGGTCGATAGCTCGAGCCAGGATGCCATGGGGATCGCGGTTTCCCAAGAGCTTCGCGGGCGTTTGAAAAGCGAGTTTTCCGTAGTCGATGCGAGAGAAGGGGCGGTTTCCGGACAACTTGCCACCGGCGCCGCGGCGGCGGTGGGCGGGACGGTGATGCCGCGGAGCTCCGGCAACAGCGCCGATCAGATCCTGGCGGCCGTCGAACAATCGGGCTGCGATTTGTTGATTCTGCCGTGTCCCTACGGCCATCCGTTGGAATCGCTCGGCGCCGATAGTGTCGGACCGGTGATCGATGCCTTGCTGTCTCACTGCGGGGTGCCGATTCTTGTGCTGCGGATGCCGTTCGACGGCGTCGGCGCCATGTTCGAGCAGGTGCAGATGCTCAGCGCCACCGACAGTGGCGCGGCGCCGCTGGCGGCGGCGTGGGCGGCCGGACTGGTCGTTCCGCGCGGCACGTTTCGCCTCGTGTTGCTGTTCGATCGCGAGGTTCGTCATCGTATCCAAGCATTGATCCATTCGGGCGTGAGCGACGCCAACCTCGATATCAATATGCTTGCCGAGGCGATGGTGGACGATCACGTCACGTTGCACCGCTGCTTGCAGAAGACCGCCTCCAGCGGCGTTTTCCGTTACGAATTGGATCTGCGGTTGGACGACGCGGCCGGCGACATTCCTTTGGTCGCCGAGCATGAGCACCCGTTGCTCGTTCTGCCGATGGATCGCTCCTATCATCCGTCGCACCCGGCCATTCTGGACCGGATTCGCGTCTGCCCCAGCCCTGTGCTCGTGGTGGCGGAGTAAGACGTCGACTTCGAAGAGGTTCCGACACGTGTTCTTTCACCGACGCCTATTCGCTCGCCGCACGTTGACCGTGGTGGTCGATTAGATCACGAAACCGTTGTGGTGTGAGTTCTTGCAAAGTATCGACAACATATTCCGCTTTCGAGAGGAGTTCTCGACTGCGGCCGGTGCTGACCAGCGCGACGACGGCCATGCCCGCCGCGTGGCCCGCCTTGACGCCATCGGGGGCGTCTTCGACGACGATGCAGCAAGCCGGACGGAGCCCCAAGCGCGCGGCAGCCAGCAGGAAAACCTGGGGATCCGGTTTGCCTCGCTCGACGTCGGCGCCCGTCACCACGGCTCCGATCAAGTGGCGGACGCCGAGACGGTCGATGACCATCTCGACGTTGGCCGGCGGCGCCGACGAGCCGATCCCCAGGCGGAATCCCCCCGCAACAAGCGAGGCGATCAGTTCGGGCGCCCCCGCCATGACCGGAAACTCGTCGTCGATGATTTTCCGGAAGGCTTCTTCCTTCCGCGCGTCCAGTTCTGCGACCTGTTCGTCGGTGAATTGTTGCTCCGGCCACAACTGGCGAATCACCTCGCGACTGGTCCGCCCGAAGGTCGCGGCGAATTGGGCCTCGGTCATCACGCGGCCGGTTTCGCGCCCCAGCGTCTGCCAACTGCGAAAGTGCGGGAGGTAGCTGTCGATCAACACTCCGTCCATGTCGAAGATCACCGCGGCTTCATGCTCTCGATCCATTCTCTCCCTCGTCATATTCACCCAATTCAAAAACGAGATCACAATAGGTTTTCATGTCGAGCACGCTCATTGTCTGCACCGCCCGCAGCACCACGAGTTGCCGACTCCAGGGCGCCGGATCCGCGCCGACGCCACTGAAGACCCTTCTGGCTTGCTCCACCGGGTCGAGGGGCCGACCTCGGCCCGTCAACTCGCCGACCGCCCGGAGAAGATCGCCGCGGCGGCAGTAGACCAATCGCCGACAACGTGCTTGTTGCTCCAGGGTATAACGGAGGAAGGCGGGCTGTTGGAAAAGCTTTATCAGCCGCCGCCGCCAGCGGAGGCGGCACCAGGCGGCGCGGAGCGACCACTCGGGCAAGTTGGCCAGCGACCAGCGGCGCGAGGTCGCGGCCAAGGCATCGTCGAAGGCGCGTTCCAAGAGCCGCGTGGCCGTTAGATGCGTTCGCGCCCGCTTGTAGTCGATCGAATAGGCGATGGCCATCGCACGCAGTGCCTCGGCGGAAAACTCTGCGAGGTGAAGCCGGCTGAGCCACGCGCGGAATTCGAGCATCTGCCGGCGCCGCTTGGCGGCCATCCGCCGATATCTTTCCTTCATCGCCGGTTCCGCCTCGATCCTGTCGAGATCCTCTTCGATCGCCGCTTCCGTGGCCCCACGGAGCCGATTGGGACAACCGGGCAGGAGCACGCCCAGATACTCGGGGTCGAACTGGGCCCGCATCCTCATACATTCGACGAACAGCGGGCGGCGCATGCGATGGATCTTGCGGACGGCCACCGCGAACGGGTCCGCCTCCTCGAGGCCGGAGAGATCGCCGACGCTGGGATGCAGCACCTCCCGCACGAATCGCCAGATTTGGCGGACGACCAGAAAAACGGCCACCGCCGTCCACCATACCATCTTCACCGGCAGCCAGAGGACGCGTCCGCCCGCCATGTGCCGCTGGTAGAGCGACAGCGGGTTGAAGATCCGCTCCTCGCGGGGCAATCGATGGAAGGGATAGGTACGGAAGACGCGGCGAATGTTATCGCGGCGGTCTTTCCGCATCAGATCCGCAACCAGGTCTCCGTAGCGGCGACGGACGTCTGCTTCATATTCCGGTTGATCGGAAAGGAAATGGACCGACGTGAAATCGTTGCTCGGAAAACACCGCCCCCGACCGCCGTCGTTCTCGTCGGCAGGGGGCCGCTCGGCCAACGCACGATAACGCCCGTCCAACGGCGCGGGCAAGTCGATCTGTTCCGGCGGTTTTCTCAGACGCCGCGAGAGCCACTGCGTGTGGCGAAGGACATCCCGGTCAGCGGCCGTGGCGGCCCTGCTCAAGGGCAGCGCATAGGCATTGTAATCGACGATCAGTTTCGCCGTGTGCTGGGCAAGGCTCCGCGAGATGAAGTGGAACCAGACGTACGGCCCACGGAATGACGCGCGGGCGTGGGTCAGGTCGAGTTGCCGCAAGCGGGCGCGGTCGCGACGATTGTAGGCCAGCCGTCTTTCGCGGAGCGAGATCAACAAGAGGTTGCCGAGCAACTGGTTCGTCGTGCCGACGTCGCTGGGATGGAACGGCGGGCGTTCGAGGTAATCCTGCCAGAGCAGTTCCACCGCGGCGGAGGAAACGGCGACCTCCTCCGAAGCAGCGGGGGAAACCGCCGACTCGGGCGCCAGCACGCGCTGATGCAGCAGGGCATGGTTGCGACGGGCGAGTCGCTGCTTGAGAATCCTGGTGGCGCCGATGAACTGCGCTTCGGCCACCAGGCCGTAGAAGTCGGTCGCCTCGTTGGCGATTTGGCGAAACCACATGCCCAGCAGCATGGGCAGGAAGCAGAGCGTTCCCAGGATCACCAGCGGCCCGGCCACGAGACGTTTGAGCACCTGGCTGAGGGTGTGCAACGGAGAGAGCGGCAGCAAGCTGGCCAGATAGGAGACCAATAAGAATGCGGCCCCGAACATGAGAAACCGCCGGGCCGGCCGCGCCGTCCCCTTAATCATCCACTCGCCCAGCGAATCGACCAGTTGCGGGGCGGTGACCGTGCCGTACAGATCGGCCAGCCAGTAGACGCGATCCAACATCTGCCGCAGCAACAGCCCGATGCGGTTGGCGACCTGCGCCGTCGTGTCGTAAGGACTGGGCAGTCGGCTGGCGCTGACGAGGTCTCGCAGGACAGGCAGCCTCCGAATCGCGAACATATCAAAGGCCCGGCACCAATGGGCGACACTGTCGGCCAACCGCCGGCCGACCCGCTCGGAGATGCCTGCCGGGGTGGCGGTAATCAGCCAGGCGACCACCGTTTCCAATGGGATTTCGCGCGAGGCATATCCATCCGACGGATCGCCGAGAGCTACTTGGCCGATCTGCGGGGCGGAGAGCATGGCCGTGAGATCGTCGATCCGCATCTTGACCAGGCCGATTTGAGCGGCAGGCGCCAGCCCGCGGAGCATCTCGGCGGCGCGATAGTGGAAGCGTTCGCGCAGCGCTGTCAGTGCGGTTCGGTAAGGAGGCTCGCGGACGGAGATCGCCGCGTGTTCGAACAACACCAGATTGCGATTGAGCAAGGGACTGAGTTGCCGCACGAGGCGGTCGGAGGCGCGGAGTGTGAAGATGACCAGGCGTGCCATGCGGAGCACCGGCCGCGCCACGCGCAGCCAGCGGGCCATTCGCGGCAGACGCAGGTAGCGGAGGAAACGGAGTATGACGAACCACTCCCCCTCCTCCGCCAGCAGAAGAGGAACGCCCGCCGACATCTGGTGCGCGACGTACAACAGGAACCCGACCGGAATCGCCGGCACCAGGCCCGTGATCCAATTCCGCCGCAGATAGAGCCAACGCCGCTGGCACAACACCAGTTTCAAGGTGAATTCGGCGAGGAACACCAGGCAAATCCCCAGATCGAGCCAGGCGAAGATCGGTTCGACATGGCTGCCGCCGGAGTGGAGGGGGCCGGTGCCCCAATGCCGCGACTCATATTGCAGCAGCGGCCCTTCCAGGGCCAGCATCACGACAAAGACGATCAAGAGAGCGAGGATGAATCGTTCGAAGACCGCCACGGCGCGGCGGCCGAAGAGCCGCTCCATCCGCAAAGCCAATCGCCGCTCCTGCAGTTCGCCGGCCACCCTCGCTTCCCGGCGGCGAAGCGACCGCTTCGCGCTCTTCCAGCGCCGGTCATTCACCGCGGCCGCCTTCCGATCGGCTTGCCGGATCGCCGTTCGATTGAGGGCAAGGTTTTCCGCCAGGGTCTCGAGGCTGCGAACGGCGGCCGGCAGCGGCAGCTCTTCGAGAAAGGTCAGTGTCTCGCCGGTCGTATCGGCGAGATCCTCGGTCACTTCTTCCAGCGCGGTAAGGCGAGCGGGCCCGGGAACATACTGGATGCGTTGCAGCCACGCATCCGCCGCCCGCTGGCGAAACTCCGACAAGCGGCGGCCGAGAGCGACGGGATCGCCTTCCGCCGGTTGCCGGTCTTCCGTGGCCGGCGCCTGACGCGATGCGTCCGGATCGAGCCGCGCGTGCAGCCGGCCGGCAATTTGCCACAACCGATACCAGGCTTGCCAGTCTTCCGGTTCCGGCTGTCCCAACAGCGCCTCAATCTGGCGGGCGATCGCGGTGGTGCGGAGTCGCTGCGCGGCCTGGTCGAGCTGGTCGAGCGCCTCGGAGGCCGAGTCTTGCCCGCCCTCGGATCCGCGATCCTTCCAGGCGTCGATTTCCCGTTGCAGCGCTTCCTGCTCCAGCAGAGTCCGCCCCAGAAAGTCGACCCCACGGTGGCCGTCGAGCACCGCCGCCTGGGCGCCGAGCCAGTGCAGGTCGTCGCGAAAACACTCGACGGCGAATGCCATCGATTCGGCCGGCAGCGTGTGGTCGTCGAGCAACTGGGCGAGATAGCGATCGTCTTCTTCCAACTGCCGAAGCACCGACTCGACCGCGTCCGCGCCGGAGGTTCCATTGCGATCGAGACTCTTGACGAGCCGCTCGTGACAGGCATTCTGGACCGCCGGAAGCCTGCGGAGGATTTCCAGCCGCCCCGCGGCCGCGGGATTCGCGCGATCCCATTGCCGCCTCAACAGAATGCCTTGGCGCGCAAGCCGGTCGCAATGGCAGGCGTCCGAAGCCTCTGGGTGAATCGCCTCTTCAGCCCGCATGCACCAGGAAGACGTTTCTTCGTGCAGCGAGCCATCCGCGGGGGTGGTCATGCGACTTATCCGTGGGCAAACTCAGGATTTCCGAAATACATTCGTGGCGGTTTCCGGCATGGTTCAAAAAACGGGGACTGGCTCCGAGCCAAACAGCTTCTGCCGGTGAAAAACACGGTTCGGCGAGGTGCCTGTCCCCGTTTTTTGGACCATGCCCGGTTTCTTGACGAATCAACACTATCGTGAGCGATCCGGCGAGAATTGTCCACAGAGGAAATGGCCGGTCGGCGGCGGTTTTGCCGATGCTCAGCCCTTGAGTTAGACTGGTTCCCATGAGTTGCCGCTGTTGCATAGCCTGTTGGATTCTGTTGCCGGCAGCCATAGCGAGTGCCGCCGCCGCGAGGGATCCTTGCAAAACACCGTCTGCCGAGAATACAGCCGTTCCGACCGGGAGGGAGCAGCCCGCGGCCACTCGGACGGAACCTTCAGCCAACGACGAGCTGGCTCCAGTGGTCGTTGCTCCGTTCGGCGAACGGCATCTGGCGGTTCTGGGTTCCGTCGCAAGACGTCTGGTGATTGTTGGCCGCGACAAGGGCGAAGTGAGTCGAACGATTCTGCTGCCGGCCGAGGGGAGCGGAATGGCGGTTCGAGGCGACACTGCCTATGTCACGACGGCCGAACCGGACGGACGCGTGCTGGCGATCGATTTGAAGATCGGTCGGATCGACCGGCAGTGGCCGCTGGGACACACACCGATGGCCCCGATCCTCAGCGGCGATGGACGCACGCTTTTCGCGGCGCTGCGTTTTGAAAACCGCGTGGTCGCCGTCGACTTGAAGACCGGCGCCCGCCGCTGGGCGACGGTCGTGCGGGAACCGGTCGCCTTGGTGCTTGGCCCGGGGGACACGCATCTGTTCGTGGCCAATCATCTTCCCTGCGTACGGCCTTTCCTGGATGACGAGAACCCCCATATCGCCGCCGAGGTGTCGGTGATCGACACCGGCAACATGCGAGTCGTCCGTACGATTGAACTCCCCAACGGCAGCCAGGGCTTGCGCGGGCTGGCTGTTTCGCCGGACGGCAAGTACGTGGCCGTGACTCACATTCTGAGCCACTACACCGTGCCGACGATCACCGTCGCCGCCGGCGCCATGAACCGCAACGCCCTCTCGCTCCTCCGCGCCGACTCGCTCGAGTGGTTCGCGACGGCGATTCTCGACGACCCCCAACGAGGCGCCGCCAATCCGTGGGGCGTCGATTTCGCCGCCGAAGGCAACCGTTTGGTCGTGGCCCATGCCGGCGTTCACGAATTGAGCGTGATCGAGTTCGACGCGCTGGTCGATCGGCTTGCGGCCCGCCGTGACGGGGAAGAAAGCCCGTTTGGCGACGAAGCGCTCGCCATGATGACGGGCATTCGAACGCGGATCAGTCTGCCAACCATCGGTCCGCGGGCGATTTGCCTGTGTGGCCAAGTCGCCTACACGGCTGGTTTCTTCTCGGACGACATCGCCGCCGTCGATCTGCACGACCCGAACCACCCCATCGTCACGATCGATTTTGCCCCGTCCAAAACAACATCCGCGGCGAGGCTCGGGGAGCGATACTTCAACGATGCCATGCTCTGTTTAGAACATTGGCAAAGCTGCGCGACATGCCACCCCGACGGTCGCACCGACGCGCTCTACTGGGATCTGCTCAACGACGGAATCGGCAACACGAAAAACACCAAGAGCCTGCTGATGGCAGCCTTGACGCCGCCGGTGATGTGGCGAGGCGTGCGGGCCGACGCCGGCATGGCGGTGCTGTCCGGCATCCGTCACATCCAGTTCATGGAGCCTTCCGAGGGCCAGGCCGAGGCGATCGAGGAATACCTGCGGGCCATGACAGCGACGCCCAGCCCGCGGCTGAACGCGGCCGTGCGGGAGTCGCCCAAGACAGACGACGCAAGCTGCGCCAAGTGCCACTTCCCCGGCGTGCCGCGCGGCACACTCAGCGAAGCGGCGCAGCGGGGCAAGACTCTTTTCGAAGGAAAGGCCGGCTGCGCCGCCTGCCATCCGCACCCCTATTTCACGTCGATGCAGACGGTTGACGCCGGTCTGGGATCGGGCGTGGCCTACGATGTGCCGAGTCTGGTCGAAGCCTGGCGCTCGGCTCCTTATTTGCACTCCGGCGACGCACTGACGTTCGAGGAAGCCGTCAACGACTTCAATCATCTGCAGATGCGGGGCACAACAAAGCGGCTCAGCGAGACCCAACTGCGAGACCTGGTGGAATACCTCCAGTCGCTCTGAACGGCATTGCCAGGTCGAGTACGGTTTCCTGATAGCCGACGTGATGGGCCACGGTGTCGCTGCCGCCCTGCATACGATGCACCTCAGTTCGCTCTGGACGAGGTACTCGCAACTGCTCACCGATCCGGTGAAGTTCGCCGCTGCGGTGAACGACGAACTCAGCCGAGTCGTGCAAGACGAATCGTTCGCAACGGGAGTCTGCGGAGTGATCGACGCACGGAACAAGCTCGTGCGATTCGTCGGCGCAGGCGGTCCGCCGATCCTCGTCTATCATGCGGATGGCCAGGTCGAACACCTGGAGGCCTCCGGGCTCCCCTTCGGCATTCTTGAAGACGCTCCCTATGAGATCGTCTCGTCGGAGCTTGCCCAGCGCGATCGCCTGCTGCTGTTCAGCGACGGCGCCTTCGAGATTCACAACGCCGAGGGGCAGATGCTCGGGGTTGAAGGGCTGATCCGCATCTTGGAGACGCTCGGATACCCGGGATCGGGCATTCAAGCAAACTTGCTGGAGCAGGAGCTTCTGCGGTATTCCAACGACATCCGGCTTACGGACGATGTGACGTTTATCGAGGTGCAAGTGAAATAGAACTGCAAACGCTGCTGACCGAACCGGGTGTTTTCGACGGTTAAAGATGCTTATCCGTTCCACGGTGCGCGGAGCGGACTTGTAAGCATAGCGTTGGCTTCCTCATCGCCCGGAAAACATTCCTGCTTCGGATCCCACCGCACATTCCGCCCCAGCCGGATCGCCACGTTGCCGAGGTGGCAGAGGCTGGCGGAGCGATGGCCGATCTCGACCGCGGCGACCGGTTCCTGGCGGCTTCTTACGCAGTCCAGGAAATTCCGCACGTGGGCCGACGTGGCATCGAGCCGTATCCCGCCGGAAGGAAACTGCGATGCGATCAGTGTCGCCGGCTCGCTCCGCGCCTTCCAGGGGTAAGCGGTTGTCTCGACCATCCCTTCCGTTCCTTCGAACCGCACTCCCACCGGCCGCTCATTCGTCTTGCACAGCAGTTCGACCCCGTTTTCGTAACGGCAGCGGAACTCGGTCGTCAGCGCCGTATTGAACAGACTCCCCTCGGGCAGCCAAGTGGCGCCGACGTACTCGATCTCGACCGGACCGCTGCCGTCCATGCCCAGCCCCCATTGGGCGAGATCGTTCGAGTGGGCGCCATAGTTGGTTACCTGGCCGCCGGAGTAGTCATAGTTGAACCGGAAGCGGTAGAGGCAACGATCCTTGTGGTACGGTGCGTCGGGGGCCGGTCCCAGCCAGCGATCGTAGTCGAACCCGGCGGGCACCGGCATCGGCTTCCAACCGGGGCCGGGGCCGACCTTGTTGTTATACCCGACATTCGTCGTCACGCGCTTGACCTCGCCGATCTTGCCGTCGCGAACCAATTGGCATACGTAGCGGTTGAGCGGATTGCTCCGCTCCATGCTCCCGGTCTGGAGGATCCGTTTGTGCTTCCCAACGGCCTCGACCATCGCCCGCCCCTGGCCGATCGTCAACGACAGCGGCTTCTCGCAGTAGATGTCCTTGCCGGCCTCCGCCGCGCGGATCGTCATGATCGCGTGCCAATGGTCGGGCACGACGATCGTCACGGCCTCGACGTCACCGCAGGCGAGCACTTCACGGAAGTCGACGTAGGCCCGGCATCCTTGATAGGCGGCGGTTCCCGTCTTCTCGCCGTAATGCGCGTCGACCGCTTTCCGCGCCGGTTCCCGTCCGAGGAACTGATCGTCGTCCCGATAGCCGTGGCTGGCCGTGTTGACGTCGCAGACGGCGACGACCTGCACGTCGTCGTTCTCCAGAAATCGCTTCAGGATGCCGCTTCCCTGATTGCCCGTGCCGATGCAGGCGACCTGGATGCGGTTGCTGGGTGCCTTCGCGCCGAAGACGGATGACGGGACGATCCACGGCAACGCCGCCGAGGCCGCGCCGGCGGCCGCGACGTTGAGAAAGCGGCGACGGCCGTAGCGGACTTGCGAAGTTGGTGAATTCTTGGCCATGACGACCTGCTCCTGTTTGGTGATCCGGCGGATTCGTGCTATGTTAAGTTGCCGCCGGCGCTGCGTCAATCGCCAACCGACCGCCAACCGCAACACCACTCGGAGCCCTATCGTGCAACTTCTGCAAACCGTTGTGCTGTTCGCCACCCTGTGTGTGCCGCTCTCGGCCCAGTCGTTCCGAGCAGACGGCGATGCGCTGCTATTCCAGTCCGGCCGCGAGTATGTCCGCTTCGAGAAAGGAAAATGGTCCGCCGGAATCGAGGGCGGGCCGGTCGTGCGCTGGCACATGTTCCTCTGGCACGATCAATGGGTTTACGAGACGCTGCCGGGCGGCGAGGTCCGCTCCGGGCCGACGTTGGAAAACGACGGCGCCATCACCATGAGCGGCGTCTTTTCGGCAAGAGAGAATTCGGCGCCTGTGAAATACGCCTATCGGATCACGCCGGAAGAAGGTCGCGTTTACGTCCGCTGCGAGTTGGAGAAGACCGGGCCTCTGGAACTTCGCAACGGGGTCTGGCTGCACGTCGGCGTTGCCGGCGACCGGCTGGATCGGACCAACCGCGTCTGGATCCGGCCGGCTTCGTATGGCACGATCGCCTCAAGCGTCAGCGGCGTCGGCGACGGCCTGTTGATGGAAGTCGAGCGCGGTCGAGCGGTCTGCCTGGCCGCCCGTGGGCTGCACGAAGTGAATACGGAAGGGACGAAAGATTCTACCCTGTTGCGTTACAACGTGCTGCGGAGCGAATTCCCACCGGGCGAAAAAGCCGTGGTGGAATACACGATTTCTTTCGCCCCGATGCCCGAGAAACTGCCAGGCCAGATTGAGCCGGCCCGTGAGCCGCTGGCGATCAAGAAGGCCACGCCCAGTGCGGACTGCATACCCCAATACGAGAAGCTGGAATTGGCGGTCGATCTCGGAGCGGCCTACGCAAACCCCTACGATCCCGAGCAGGTTGCACTCGACGCCATTTTCACCGCGCCCTCCGGCAAACGGCAGATCGTCCCCGGTTTCTTCCTGGTCGACTGCCGGCGCGAGGTCGTCGAGGGGGCGGAGTTGATGGTGCCCGAGGGCAACGGCGCCTGGCGGGTCCGATTCGCTCCGCTGGAGCAGGGCCGCTACCAGTGGCGGCTGAAGCTTCGGGACCGCAGCGGAGAAATCACTGGCGGGGAGGGCGCCTTCGAGGCAACGGCGCCGGATCGCTCCGGGTTTGTCCGGCGCAGCAACGTCGATCCGCATTACCTCGCCTTCGACGACGGCAGAGGATATTTCGCGATCGGCCACAACCTGCCCATCTATCACACCACGGGCCAACTGGGCGACGAGGCGATGCGGAAATTCGCGGCGGCGAAGGAGAATTTCAACCGCTGGTGGATGTGCTCCTATGGGTTCGGCATCGAGGGGGCGGAGAAGCTGGGCTGGTATCGGCAGGACTCGGCCGCGCGGATCGACCTGGTTCTCGACGTGGCGCGGGAACTGGGGCTGTACTACATGATGTGCATGGATACTCACCAGGATTTTCGCGAGAGCGGCTGGGAGAAAAACCCTTTCTCTGCGAAGAACGGCGGGCCGTGCCCGTCGCCGCGCGACTGGTTCACCGACGAGACCGCGCGGTCGCTCTACCGCAAACGCCTCCGCTACACGGTCGCCCGCTGGGGTTACAGCAGCAACGTGCTCTGCTGGGAGTTCGGCAACGAGATGGAAGGCTGGGCCGATTCTCCCGACTCGGTCAAGCTCCTCTGGCACAAGGAAATGTCGGACTATCTCCGCTCGATCGATCCTTTCCAGCACCTGATCACCACCAGTTTCTGGAGCAAGACCGGGCCGGAAGCATATTGGCAGTTGCCCAACATCGACATTGTCCAGACCCATTGCTACACCAACGACGACGGCAACGTGGCCGAAGCGGTCCGCGGTTATTGCCTGCACCAGTGGGAGCGGTTCGAGAAACCCCATGTTTTCGGCGAGTTCGGCATCCGCAGCCATTCCAGCACGGCCGACAAGGATCCAGAGGGACGTGCGATCCACAACGGGCTTTGGGCGGGCCTGTTCAATTTCGCCGCCGGCGGGCCCATGCCCTGGTGGCACGAGAACTACATCGAACCGCTCGATCTCTACTTCCACTTCACGGCGCTGGCCAACTTCGCCGACGGCTTGCCGCTGGGCGAGGCGGCCTGGCAACCGCTATCGACCGTGTCGGCAGAGTTCGTCGACAAAGATCGCCAGCCCGAAACCCGCGACACGGTCGTGCTTCCCGACGGCCGTTGGGGCAAGCCGGAACACAACGAATTCCACTTGCTCCCTGACGGCACGATCGCCGAAGGCCGCCAACCCCATGCGCTGCTCCACGGCGACGGCCACGCTGACCTGAAGAACCCGCCCACGTTTGTCGTCGACTATCCGGCTCCCGGTAAGTTCGTCGTGCGCGTCGGCACGGTTTCCCACTCGGGCTTGTTGCGATTCCGGATTGACGACCGGCAGATCCTCGACCGCGAACTCCCCTGCGCCGAAGGACTGGGGAAGAAAAGTGTCTTCCGGCCGCAATGGAAGCTGTGGGAGACAACGTACGACGAAGACGTCGCCATCGACGTGCCGGCCGGCCGCCACCGCATCCGGGTCGAGAACCTTGGCCGCGATTGGGTGCGGGTGGCCAGCTACGTCATGACGGGATGCTCCGTCTTGGATAAACCGAACGTGCTGGTGTGCGGAATGAAGAGCGACGGCGTGGCGATGCTCTGGGTCCAGAACCGCGACAGTTCGTGGTTCAACCATGCGCGAGGTGCTGTTCCGCCGGTTGCGGCATTCACTGTCACCGCAACGGATCTGCCCGACGGAAAGTACCGCCTCCAGTGGTGGGAAACCTGGCGGGGAACCATCGAGCGGACCGAGCCGGTCGAGGTGCGCGGCGGGAGACTCACTGTGGGAATTCCTGAATTGAAGACGGACATCGCGATCAAAGTGCTGCCTGAAAAGTCGGCGAAAGATTAGGTGTCGCAACCAAGAAGACCAAGAAGGGGTCGGGAGTCTTTTTCCGCATCGGCCCCATCGTCGCTTGGCAATTCCAGGGTGGTCGGTGGCCGATACGGAAAAAGACTCCCGACCCCTTGCGTCACGCCGCCCGCTGATTGCGACCGCCAGTCTTTCGCCGATGCCAAGGCAGACCCAACCATCACTTTATGTTTCTCTCAGCCGCTTGCGGCACGAGCTGTTCGATCGTCGCGGCCAGGAATTTCCCCAGTCGATCCGACGCCACCAGCGCCGTCTCCTTGAGTTGCCACATGTCCTTGGCGCTTGCGGGGCGGTTCCAGACGGTCCCGACGACCGCGCCGAACTTCGAGAGGCGAGTACTCTGGCGCATGAGCCGTTCGAGATCGGGCGGCAATCGCTCGTCCATGGCGTCGGTGACGACACGGACGGCCAGGAATTTCACTCGGCGCTCGCGACAGACCTCGGCCACGGAGAAGCTTTCCATATCCACGGCGATCGCGCCATGCCGTTGGCCTAGCGCTTGTTTGTCCGCGGGCAGTCGGACGATCTCGTCGACCATCAGCAACGAACCGACGCGTACGCCCGGCGTTTTTGCCAGCGACTCGGGATCGACTTTCAGGTCGACTTGAAGCTGCCCGCCCGTCGCGTCCATGAGTCCATTGGCCATGATCACGTCGTGCCGTTTGACCTCCGCGGCCAGCCCACCGGCGAATCCGGCTGAAACGATCCACTGCGGCTTGTGCCCGGCAATCATCGCCTCGGTCGCCTGTCGCGCGGCAGCTTTCCCGGATCCGGAGCGAAAGAGCACGACCTTCCGGCCGCGGTAGCCGCCTTCTTTGGCCGTGAAACCAAAGCCGCGGGTGGTAACGACGCCGCTAAGCAAATCTTCCAGCCCGCCCGATTCAATCCCCAGTGCGAAAACGATCCCCACATCCGCCGGGCGCTCTTGCTTGTCAGCGTGCGGTGGCGAATCCGCCGCGCCCGCGGCTTCGGAAAACTCCTTGCGCGCGGCCTCAGTGACCGCCTCACGGACTTTCTGCCGAGCGGCGTTCTGAAGCCAATTGCGAACAAAATAGCGGAGCACCATTCCCACATCTTGAGCCCCCCACCAGGAAAAGTCAATGAAGCAGCCCTTCCGCAATAACCAGCGGCCAATGACAAATGACAAATGACGAATGACACTCTTGCCTGGGCCGCGGCCAACCGCTAGCTTGAATGAACCCAGCAAAACCATCCTCGAGGGAGCCCAACCGTGGCCGGCAGTCCGCCTCTCCGCGTTATCTGCAGTGCCGCGCCGATCCGGATCTCCGATTTCGGCGGCTGGACCGATACCTGGTTCGCCAAATACGGACGTGTGCTGAACATCGCCGTCTATCCTTACGCGGAAGTTCAGATCCGCGTCTTCGCTCGCGACGGCGAGCGGGCGCCGGTCTCGATCTACGCCGAGAACTACGGCGAACGGTACACCCTGGAAAGCGTCGGCGGGACGTATGATCGCCACCCACTGCTGGAAGCGGCGCTGGAGTATATGGGTGTTCCCCAGAACATCGCATTGGAGATCTCGCTGTTCAGCGAGGCGCCGGTCGGCTGTTCGACCGGCACCAGCGCGGCGGTGAGCGTGGCGTTGATCGGCGCGCTGGACTGGCTTTCGCCGGGCCGACTCACCCCGCACGAAGTGGCCAAATCGGCCCACCGCATCGAGACGGAGCTACTCAAGCAGCAGTGCGGTGTCCAGGACCAATTGGCGTCGGCCTACGGTGGGATCAACTTCGTGGAGATCCTCGATTATCCACACGCCATCCTCAGCCCGATCCTGCTTCCCAACTCGATCCACTGGGAGTTGGAGCGGCGTCTGTCTCTGGTCTTTCTGGGCCAATCGCACAGTTCCTCGAAAGTTCACGAGAAGGTGATTGCCGAACTGGAGGCGGCCGGGCCGGAGGCGGAGAAACTCCAGCCGCTGCGAGAGACCCCCGTCCGCGCTCGCGACGCCCTCTATGCCGGCGACTTCCGCGCCCTCGGCCGCGCGATGATCGAAAACACCGACGCGCAGGCCCGTCTCCACTCGGATCTGGTCAGCCTGGCCCATCAGGCGGTGATCGACATCGCCAAGGATTTCGGCGCCGTCGGTTGGAAGGTGAACGGCGCCGGTGGCGACGGCGGCTCGGTTACCCTTCTCAGCGGGCTGGAGTCCGCGCGGAAGCGCGAGATGCTCCACGCCGTCCAGAAAGAGATCCCCGGCACGCAGAACATTCCGATCTACCTCAGCCGTTTCGGGCTACGGGTCTGGGAGGCGCCCGTGCCGGACGCAGATTGTGGAGAGTCAAGAGTCCAGTGTCGAGAGCCGTCGCTGTGATTTGACTTGTCTTGGTTCCCTTGAAAACGGAGTGCGTGGCTGCTTAAGTTAGTTGGTTTCCGTTGGGCGGTCTGTGAAACGGGCAATGGCTGAAGGTTGCACGTTGGGGCTCCACCGCAGACCCTGGGATTAACATCTATCCGGCGACTGTTTGCCGCTCTTTCCGCCGCACCTTCCGTCCGGGCTCGCTTCGCGCCAGCAATCCCGGCAAATCCCTGACGACCTTCGCGATGCTGATAAAGACCACGAAGAACTCCAGCCGGCCCAGGAACATGCCGGCTGTCTCGGTCCAGAGGACCAGCCGCGGGGCCGATGGGCTGGTGACTCCCAGCGAGAGTCCCACGGTGCCCTGGGCCGAGGCGTATTCGAAGAGGGCTTCGGGTAAGGCGTAGCCGTGCGCTGCCAAGATCGCTGTTCCCAGGGCCAAGGTTGCGAGATAGAGAAAAGCGAAGGCGGCGATCTGCCGGATATGGTGATCCCTGACGAATGCCCGCTGGTCGCCCTGCCACACGGCATGCTCCACGACCGCCGACTGAGGCAACAGCGAACGACGAAGTTCCCAGGCGACCGTCTTTGCCAGCAGAAAGACGCGGTACTGCTTCAGTCCCCCTGCCGTCGAGCAGGTTCCGCCACCGATAATCATGAGGATCGTGAGCACGAAAACTCCCAGCGGATTCCAGTCCAGATAAGAAACCGTCGAGAATCCGGTGGTGGTCAATGCGGTGATCGTTTCGAACACCGCCACGCGCAGGCTCTTCTCGAGCGAGGGATAGACGCTGCCGACCACCAGGGTCAGCAACACCACGATGCACACCGGCGCCACTACGGCGACCAGTCGCACCTCGCCACTCCGCGTGGCCGCACGGATGCGTCCCCTCACCAGCAAGTACGCCGTGAAGAAGTTCAAGTTTCCCAGCAACATCAGCATGATGGTAACCGCCTCAACAGCGGCCGAGTTCCAATACCCGATGCTCTCCACATGCGTGGAGAATCCGCCGGTTGAGACCGCCGCGAAGGCGTGGTTCACCGCATCGAACAGAGTCATGCCGACGAGGAGATACGCCACGATGCCGGCAATGGTGTACCCCAGATACAGCGTCAGCACGATTCTCGCCGACTGGCGGACGTGGGGTACGAGTTGATCCGTGCGACCCTCGGCGCTGGAGAGCCCCGGCCCGATGGGCCCGATGAACGCGGCAAGCATGATGATCGCGAAGCCGGCCCCGCCGACCAACTGCATCACGCTCCGCCAGATCAACGTGATGTGGGCGGCGCGCGTGACATCGACCACCGACAAGCCCGTCGTGGTCCAACCGCTGACCGCCTCGAATACGGCCTCGGTGAACGTGAGCCCCTCCACAGCCATCAGCGGCCAGGCACTGAACAAGCACGCCAGGAGCCAACTGGCGACCACTACCACGCTGCCATCCATCAGCGAGAGCGAGACCGCCCCGGACCGGTATCTCTGGAAACAGCCGACGCCGCCCGCGACGAGCAGCAGAGCAGGGACGAGGAATGCCGCCGTGTGGCGCATTTCGCCGGGCCGGAACAGAAATGTCGCCAACGGCAGGAGCATCACTCCGCCGATGACCGCCAGTGTCAGCCCGGTGTAAGCGACGATCGCCCGGTACTGTGCTCGGAGCTTTCGGCTACTGCGCACGGCTGGCCTCGCCTACCTTTCGCCGGTCAGGGCCTTGACGGCCGGACCATGGCTTTCGGGCAGAGTCACAAGAACGATTCGGTCGCCGGCAGCGAGCGTCGTGCCGCCGTGCGGAATCACTGCGCGGCCGTCGCGCACAACACAAGCCACCAGGCAGTCTTTCGCCAACCGAACTTCCGCCAGCGGCTTCTCCAGGGCGGGCGAGCTTTCGTCCAGCACCATTTCCGTAAGATGGACCGCTCCCCCGCCCACGGTCATCAGGCTGGTGATCTCCTCGACCCCCGTCGATTCCTCGATCAGATTCGAGACGATCCGTGTCAGCGATACGACTCGCTGGACGCCAAGTTGGGGAAAAATCGTCTCGTTCTCGGGATTGCTGACCACGGCCAGCGTCATCGGCACATTGAAGCGGAGCTGGGCCGTCTGGCAGATCACCAGGTTGTCCTCGTCGTGCGGCGTGGCCGCCAGAACGGCTTCGGCATCGTCGGCGCCGGCGTCACTCAGCATCGCTGCCCGGCTGCCATCGCCGCAGAGCACGGTTGCTCTGAGGTGCCGCGCCAGCCAGCGGCACTCGGCCGGGTCGCGGCTGATCACGACAACCTGGTGTCCCTTGGACAGAAAGTTCCTCGAGAGAAAGTAGACGACCTTCCCGTTGCCGACAACGATCACTCTCATGTGGACCTCTCCCGGCCCCCAGGTGAATCCGCAGCCGCCCGAAGCAGTTCTCCGGCAGCTAGGGTAAGCGGGCAAACCGTGCGCACGCCCAAGTCGCGGAAGATCGCTTCCCGGTCGGGATCGGAGACGCGCGCCACGACTTCGGGTACGCGACAGACCACCTTGGCCATCTGAGCCACGGCCAGGTTGACGTTGTCGTCGCGCGTTACGGCGATCAATTGATCAGCCTGCTCCGCCTTCGCCTGGCGCAAGATGGCGACTTCGGTGGCATCGCCCTCCATGCGAAAGCCGCCGAACTCGGGCGGCAGGGAGGCCAACGCCAACTCTTCCGGATCGACAACCACCACGCTGTGCCCGCGGCGGCTGAACTCGCTCGCCAGATGGGCTCCCAGGCGGCCACATCCGACCACGATGATGTAGGCCATGTGCTTTAGAACTCGATTTCACGGGGAGCAGGCTGCCAGGCGGTCAGTCGCTCGATGTTGTTCCGGCTCGGGTCATACGTCGGGTCGAGCCAATAGGCGGTGCGGTAGTACGGCAGGGCCGCTTCGATTTGGCCGCGCTTCTCGGAAACCACGCCGAGCAGGTTGAACGCTTCCGGTTTGCCCGGGTCGATGGAAACGGCTGTCTTCAGGTAGTCCTGCGCCAGGTCGAGATCTTCCTTGAGCACCGCCTCCCGGCCTCGTCGAACAAGGGCGTCGTAGTCATGAGGTGCATTCCTCTTCCACTCCTCGCGGCCCAATGCCTGCGCGACCACCTGGCGGATCTCATCGGGCGTGAACGGTTTCTGCAGAAAATCGAGCGCCCCCAGCTTCATCGCCTCGACGGCTGAATCGACCGTGCCGTGCGCGGTGATGATGATCACCGGCAACCCCGGGCGCGTCGAGCGCAACCGCCGCAAGACTTCCATGCCTCCGATGCCGGGCATATTGAGATCCAGAAGCACCACCTGGTACTCTCGCGCGGCGATCTTGTCCAGGGCCTCCTCTCCATTGACCGCCGTGTCGGCGACGAAGCCCAGCGGCCCGATCGTTTCTGAAAGCGTCAGACGAATGTTCTTCTCGTCGTCGACTATAAGAGCGTGTTGACGAGTCATGCCAGTTTCTCCTTAAGAGGCTTTTCAGCGGCGGGCAGAGCGATCGTGAACAGGCTCCCTTTGCCCGGTTCCGATTCCACCCAGATATGGCCTCGATGGGCTCGGACGATCTCTTTGGCGATCGCCAGCCCCAGGCCCGTGCCGCCGCTGTCGCGCGGGCCGCCTCCCTGCACGAACTTGTCGAAGATTCTCGCCTGCTGCTCGTAGGCGATGCCCGCTCCGTCGTCGCGCACATAGACATGGACCCAGCGCCCGGCCTCCTCGGCCGATACCCAGATGTGGCCGCCTCGTTCGGTGTACCGCAAGGCATTGCCGATCAGGTTGGTGATCGCCCAGGTCATCTTGTTGACATCCATCTTGAGCACCGGCAGATCCTCGGCAGCCGTCACCGACAGTTCGACGCCCTGTTCGTCGGCTTGAGAACCAAAAGGGCTCGCCGCCACCTCAAGAATGGCTTTGACCGAAGCCGGCGCGAAGTAAAGCTCGATCTTTCCCGATTCCATCTTCGACAGATCGAGCAGATCGTTGACGATCGCCTTCAGACGCTGGAGTTCTTCGATTGCGATCCGGACCAGTTCTCGCTGGTATGGCGACAACTGCTCGGAAATCTGCTCGCTCAGCAGGTGCAGGCTCATTCCGATACTGGTCAGCGGCGTTCGCAGTTCGTGAGAGGCGGTCATCACAAACTCGCTCTTCAGCCGGTCGAGTTCCTTCAACTCGGTGACATTCCGCAGCAACACGACGACGCCGAGCGTGTCGCCGTCGGGCGTGCGGACGGGCGTTACCGAGTATTCGTAGTGGGAAGGAGTGTCGCCCCGGTCAACGGTCAGGTAGTTCTCGCCCCGCTTCATGACCGGCGGCCGGCCGCGGGCCAGCCACTCCTCGATATGCGACAGCATCGCTTCGTCGCGAATCACTTCAACGAGACCTTTTTCTTCCCCCGCATTGGCGGTCATTTCCAGCGCGTCGGCCGCCGCCGGATTGACGCTGGTCACCTTGCGTGCGGCGTCGACCACGAACACGCCGTCGTCGATGCTCCGCAAAATGGCCTCGCTCTTGCGTTTCTCGTCCACGATCCGCCGGATGTTCAGGTCGCGAAACGCGCGGAGTTTCGTGACCATGAGGTTGAATTTCTCAGCCAGCCGGGCCAGTTCGTCGCCGGTTTGCGGGGCGATGTGCGTTTCGTAGTCGCCGGCGGCCACCTGCTCGGTCGCCTGCATGAGTTGCTGCAGCGGCCGAACGATCCTGGCGGACAGGAGCAGGCTGAAACCCACGCCGGCGGCCAACGCACCGATTCCGACCGCCGCCATGGAAAGAACGGACGTGTGAGCGATCATCGCGGCGCGGTTGGCGCTAGCTGTCATCGTCTGCTGATTGAGTTGCCAAAGTTGGTCGATCGACCGGCGAATGGCCTCGACCTCGCGGGAGAGCTTGTCTCGATAGAACGCGGCGGCGCCGGCACCGTCGTCAGGAGACATCTGCTCCAGTCGTCGGAGGTCCGACAGGTAAACCGTGTACTGCCGTTGGATATCCTCCAGGATCGGCTTCTCGCCGCGGACGGTGATGTTGTCTTTGGCGAGGGCGAGATTCAGCAGGAACTGTTGCTCCAGCAGCGTTCCCTCGTGCGCAAGCGCTCCCTCAACCCCGGAGATCCGCTGTAGCGCGCCGTTCTGCTGGCGCTGAATCGCGTCGAGCATCTGCCCAGCGGCCTGAATGCTGCGGTAATTCTCCCGCAGAATGGCCTCACTGGCCTGGCCGAGGTGCAGCAAGCTCGCCAGTCCCCAGGCCAACACGAGAATCGTCAGGCCGACCGCGATACCGTAACCAGTGAGAATTTTTCGACGTAGGGTAATCATTTTTCAAGCGGAGCTTGCGCAGTCGAATCCGCGGACCACCGCGAATGACCAAGCAAGAGCCGTGCCTCTTCGATGTGTGAATGGCCGGAATAATTTGGCAATCGGCTCTCGCCGCCAGAAGTACAACACCGCAAATCATGTTCAAGAATGGGTGTAGACTGATCCGTACGAGTTTGCATTCTGCAATGTCCAAGGCGGTCCGGCATTGCAGAGTGCAGTCCGGTCCAGCAAAGTTATTCCGCTTCGTACTTTTTGCGTTTCCTCCAGAGCGTCGAGACATCAATCCCGAGGGTCTGGGCCGCGTCTTCCTGCGTGGCTGTGCGCGTCAGCACGCGGAGAATGTGCTGGCGCTCGATCTCCTCCAGCGTGCAATCTCCACCGAGTTGCGGCACTTTCGCAGCGTCCTGCTGCATCCGCTCCGGAAAAGCCTCGGGCTCGATAGTGGGGTGTGGCCAGAGGATCACGGATCGCTCGATGGTATTGCGAAGCTCACGAACGTTGCCCGGCCAGGGGTAGTCCACAAGCATGTCGTGCGTTGCCGCCGACAGCACGGGCACAGGCCTGCGCATGGTGCGGGCGAAAAATGCCAGGAATCGCTGAGCCAACACCGGGATGTCCTCGCGGCGCTCGCGCAGCGGTGGTACCTCGATCTCGATAACGTTGAGCCGGTAGAGCAGATCCTGCCGGAACCGCCCTGCCGCAACATCAACTTCCAGATCCCGGTTCGTGGCGGCCACGATCCTCATGTCGGCTCGGCGGGTTCGGGACTCGCCGAGTCGCTCGAACGCCTTTTCCTCAAGAAAGCGCAAGAGCTTCGCCTGCAAGCCGGGCGAAATCTCGGCAATCTCATCGAGAAAGAGCGTGCCGCCTTGAGCCGCCTCGACCTTTCCGGGCTGGTCTTGCACAGCCCCGGTGAATGCACCTCTTACATGGCCAAACAGCTCGCTGGCCAGCAGTTCGCCGGAGAGTGTGGGGCAGTTGACAACCACAAAAGGCCGCTCCCGACGGGGGCTCTCGGCATGCAGCAAGCGGGCAAGAACTCCCTTTCCCGTCCCGTTTTCTCCGCGGAGCAGGACGGCGGCATCGGCGGCCGCCGCCCGATGCACCGTGTCGAGAACCGTCTGCATCCGCGCGGATCTCGTCTGGAGTTCCGCCTCGGGGACGGCGGCTCGCAGTTCCTGGTCCATTTCCGCCAACCGTTGGAGCGTATGTTGCCGTTCGGCGACCTTGGAAACAGCGTGCCTGATCTGATCCGGCGTGAACGGTTTCGCGAGGTAGTCCGCCGCTCCCGCCTTGATTGCCTCAACGGCGGTGTCCAGGCTGGCGTACGCCGTCAGCATGACAATCGAAAGCCCCGGCGACTCCGCCAGCAGTTGGGGGATCAGATCCAGGCCGGTCTCGTTGCGGAGCCGCAAGTCGAGAAATGCCAAATCGAAAGGCATCTGCCGCATCACTGCCGCCGCCTCGGATCCCGAACCGGCGGCAATTACGGAGCAGCCGAGGCCCTCCAAGCACATGGCCAACGTCGAGCGGATGTTCTTCTCGTCATCGACGACGAGCACGCGGAGCGGCGTCGCGGTGACAAGTTGATCTTTCTCTTTTCCCATTGAACCGATTCCTCGTCGCAGGTTGGGCGTTTTCGGAGCGGCGTAGCCAGGGCGGCGGAAAATCGAAAACTCCGCAACCACGCATTATACATCCGGCGCTCGGCGGCGACGCGGGTTGCGCCGTCTTGGTCCGATTTTTGCTCTGCCGGCGTCTACTATTTCGGTCGAATGGCTGAGACGGGGGTTGTTTCGGCTGCCTCGATCCAGCCGTCCTCTTACGAGCGGTACGAATGAACCGGCAACTGATTTCGTGGATTCTGGGGTGGGTTGCGATCTTGATCGGCGCCTCAATGCTTATGAGCCTGCCATGGGCGTTTCCCGCCTTCGGGCAGGTGGAGTATTTTGACGCAAAAGGTTTTTCCGCGATGCTCGGTTCGATGGCGCTGTGCGGCGCCGCGGGAGCAGGGCTGCTGTACCTTGGCCGCAGAGGGCGTCTGATGCGCAAAGAGGCAATCGCCGTCGTCGCCCTAAGCTGGCTGATGGCGACCGTCTTGGGCGCGGTTCCTTTCTGGCTCAGCGGCGCGGCCATGGGGCGCGACGGCGCGGGCGAACCCGTCCGCATCGGGTTCTTTCAGGGCATTTTCGAGTCGGCGTCCGGGTTCAGCGGCACAGGGGCCACGATCATCACCGATCTGGAAGATCCCGAACTGATGCCCCGCCCGATTCTCTTCTGGCGATCGGAGACGCACTTCCTCGGTGGACTGGGAATCATGGTCTTGTTCGTGGCCATTCTGGGATTGGGCTCGGCGGGCAAGGTTCTCATGCGGACCGAGATCACCGGACCGAAGCAGGAGAGCCCTCATACCCGCACGCAGCGCGCCGCCATGATCTTCGCGTCGATTTTTGTCGGCATGAACGTCGTGCTCACCTTGCTGCTGCTCTTGGAGGGGATGAATCTGTTCGACGCGCTGTGCCATGCCTTCGGCACCATCGCTACCGGCGGCTTCAGCACATACAACAAGAGCGTCGAAGCCTTTGGCAATGCGGGCATCGAGATGACCATTGTGGTCTTCATGATCCTGGCTTGCACGAACTTCTCGCTGCTCTACTTCCTGCTGGTGTGGAAACCGGGGCAGCTCGTCGGCGACGTGGAGGTTCGTGTCTACCTGGGCATCCTGGTCGCCGCCACCGCCCTGGTGGCCGGGGTTGGCATATGGCACGGAGATTTCCACACCTTCGGCGAAGCGGTCCGCTACTCGCTCTTTCAGGTTGTTTCGATCCAGACCAATACCGGATTCGGCACGCGCGACTTCGACCAGTGGAGTTCCACCAGCCGTGCGGCCTTAATACTGCTGATGTTTATCGGCGGCTGCGCGGGCAGCACGAGCGGCAGCGTGAAAGTAATCCGCTATGTGCTGCTGACGAAGATTCTCTGGCTGGAGTTGGAACAGGTCTTTCGTCCAACCGTGGTCCGGCCCGTACGCCTGGGCAAGAAGCCGCTGACCGACCCGGAACTGCGAGACAACGTGCTGATCTTTTTCTGCGTCTGGATGGTTTTGTTCGTTGCCGGTTGGTTTTTGCTGGTGGCGCTGGAGCCGGAAGCGACCTGGCAGGGCGAGGGAACCAACGTGCGCGAAAAGCTGACCGACACGGCCAGCGCCGTGGCGGCGACACTCAATGGCGTCGGCCCGGGACTGGGCATAGTCGGCGAGTCGCAGAACTACGCGCGGTTTCACACTCCCAGCCTTTTTGTTCTCACCTGGCTGATGCTCCTCGGCCGCCTCGAGGTGTTTGTGCTTGCCGTGCTGTTCGTACCGCGGTTCTGGCAATCCGGTTAGAGGCTTTCCGAGAGGTTCGTCAGCACGGCCACCGGGAAGTCGGCGAATGCCGCGGCCAACGGCAGACGCCCGTTGTCGAAGCGGCACTGCCGCCCCGTGAAGATGTTCTTCATCGGCCACGGCGCCAGCGCCGAGACGTTCAACTGCGTATCGCCCCAGACGCCCTCTCCCAACGGGGGCGGCGGGATGCTGCCCACGTCCGCGGGCGTCAACTGCGCCAGGCGGCGCGGTACGGCAACGACGGCGAGTTGCTCCGGCCGGCCGGGAGCACTTGCCAGTTGCCAGGCAAACGCGCAGACGTAATCCATCCGCGCCCCTTCGGCTTCCAAGGGGAGATAGCTGCCGGCGTGGAAGAGGGCCGCGTGCCGTCGCCGAAACTCCAGGAGTTTCCAGGTAACGAAGAGCTTGGTGCGGGGATCGCGGGGATTGCGGGCGAGGTGTTGTGCCAATCCGACGAGGCTGGCGTCGTCGGCCATGTCGTCCTGGAGTTGGCTGAGCATATCCCGATGGCGGTTGAAGGGGACCGGGCGACGGTTGTCGGGATCGACGAGACTGAAGTCCCAGACTTCCTGCCCCTGGTAAATGTCGGGCACACCGGGTGAAGCCAGCTTCAAGACAACCTGCGACAAAGCCGTGTAGAGACCCCAGTTTGCCACCTGCTCGTGGACGCGCCGGAGATCCTCGACGAAACGATTTCGCGGCCCTTCCTCCAACGCCGCGGCGACGAATTCCCGCACGGCCTGATCGTAGTCGGCGTTGGGGGTGATCCAGCTTGTGTGCCGCTTCGCTTCGTGCGTGGCCTTTTCCATGTAGGCCTGCATTCGCTCGATCACTTGCCGGTGCGTCGGGCCGTCGGGCGGTTCCAGAGGCCAGATCCCCAGCAGGGTTTGGTAGAAGAGGTACTCATCGTTGCGGCTGGGGGCGGGTTGGCCGTCGACGTCGCGGCGATAGCGGCGGTTGAAGCGGCCCCATCGATTGACCGAGTCGCGCCACATACGAGGGATTTCCGAGAGGACGTTGATCCGGGCCCGGACGTCTTCGCTCCGCTTGGTGTCGTGGGTGCTTGTGCAGGTGAGCGACCAGGGACGCTGTCCCAGCCGCGCCAGGTTTTCTCCGTGAAACTCCTCAACGGAGAGGGCGCCTTCGGCCGGTTCGCCGCCGACCTCATTCAACGACACGAGCGGGATGTAGCGATAGAAAGCGGTGTCTTCCACCCCCTTGGCCATCACCGGACTGGTGACTTGCTGGAATCGTCCCACGAAAAGCTCCCGTTCTCGATATCCGGCGTCGTTCATCTCCGGTGGTTGTTCCAGCAGCAGGACGTCGCGGATGAAGTCGAAAGCGGCGGCATCGGTGGCGGGATTGCGGCGTTTGGCCTGGGCAACGGCGCGATGGACGAAGTGGCGGTCTCGCTCCGGCACGCCGCCGGGGCCGATGTACGTGCGGTAGATCGGAAAGAAGGCGAGGATTTCGCGCAGCGCGGAACGGAGCGTGTTGAGCGTGAAGTCACGGGAGCGGCGGTGACGTTCGGAGATGCGATTAAGCCGGTAGGAGAGCAGTTGCAACTCGCTCGACATCGCCGCCCGCAGGATCAACTGCTTCGACTGGTAGACGATCTCGCGGAAATCCATCCCGTCGGCCACGAAGCGGCCGTAGGCCTTGGTGATCTCCGGCAGCCCATGGGGGTCAACGAGGAGCCGATTGACCGTGTTGAGGAAATCGTAGCCGGTCGTACCGGCCACGGGCCATTCGGGCGGCAAAGGCTCCTCGGCGCTGAGGATCTTTTCCACAACGACGTAGAGCGGAAGCCGCGAGGCGGGAGTTTGATGGATTTCCAGGCCGCTGTTGCCCGCCTCGCCGTCAGACGCGAAGGCGATCGACGGAAAAACGCGAGACGGGTGCAGGCCGCCGATTTGTTTCCACATGGCATGGAGGAAATGCGGGTGGAGGTCTTCCCATTGCGGAACCACCTCCTCGGCCGAAGCGTTGTCGGCGTTTTCGGCCTCCGGGACCGGCGCCGCCGCGAACGTCGGCGGAGCGACTGCGGACCCGACATGCTCGGGCGTTGAGGTGGCTACGGCAAGATCCTGCCGGATCCGCGCGAACTCGGCGCGGCCGAGGGCTCGCAGGTAGCCCCACTGAAGTCGCCAGAGATAGCCCATCGGGTCAAAGAGACCGTCGATGTGATCGATCCGCAGTCCGCCCGCCTCGCCGCGGACGATCAGGTCGAGCACAAACTCGTGGCTGGCCTCGAAGACCTCCGGCTCCTCCATCGAGACGGCGGCCAATTCGTTGATGTCGAAGAAGCGGCGGTAGTTGATTTCATCGGAAGCGGCCTTCCAGTGCGACAGCCGGTAGACTTGCCGATCGAGCAGGACGTCGAGCAGGTCGAAGCTTTGCGGATGTTGAGGATCGCCGTTGAAAACCGCCAGGTTCCGCTCGACGAATTGGGCGATGACGGGTGATTCGCCGGTGAGCCGATGGAGCCGAACTTTGATCACTTCTTTCTCGCGGCGGCGTTCTTCCACGCGGTCGGGCGCGGTTTCGATGCGATCGGGAAGGTATTCCAAGGCCGTGAGAATGCTTTCCAGCTCGCGGAGATGTTCGTCCTCCGCCGACAAAGTCTGCTTCAGTTCGTCGAGCTGATGCACCAGCAGGAGACGGTACGTGCTGGGGTCGAGCGGCAGTTCGCGGTCATAGTACCTCAGCACGAAGGCGCCTTCCTGAAAGACGATCCGCAGATCGCCCGATTCGAGAACCCGACCGTACTGGTCGCCCAACAGCGGCAGAAGGATCTTGTTTCTCAGTTCGTCTTTGACGGGCCGCCAGTCGATGTCGAAGTAACGGGCGTAGGGGGAACTGGGGCCGTTTTCCAGCACGTCGCGCCACCAGACGTTCTCGGGATCGGCGCTCATGTGGTTGGGCACGATGTCCAACAACTGGCTCATGCCATGACTGTGGAGCGCTTCGCACATGGCGCCGTATTCGTCTTCGGTTCCCAGCTCCGGATTGAGCCGGGCATAATCGACGACGGCGTAGCCGTGCGGGCTGCCGCTGCGGGACTTGAGGTAAGGCGAGGCGTAGAGATGGCTGACGCCCAACATTTCAAGGTAGGGAGCAATCTCGGCGGCGTCGCCGAACTTGAGATTGTCCTTGTTCAGTTCCAGCCGATAGGTCGCCTCGGGCCAGGCGGAACGGTCGAGGATCTTCGAACCGATCGCCTCGACGAGCCGATTCACCCAATCATCCATCCGTTCGCTCATGATCGCCATCCGTCTTCGCCGAAGAGAACGAGTTCGTAGGGGTGGAGTCGACCGATCCGCCGTTCGCCCTCGCGGCTGCCACCATACCATTTGGATTCGGAACTGAGAAGCAGCGCCCGCGGGCCGAGGTCGATAGCCGGCAACGGCTGGATCTCGGCGGTGAGGTTCGCCACGGCCAGCAGACCGCCCTCGCCGCCGCGGCGGATGACCAACACCGCCGACGCTCCGCCTTCCACCGGCACCACGGAAGCCTCGGTCCGCTGTCGCTCGCCGAGCGGCGGCCAGGTTCGACGGGCGGTGAGCAAATCCTGGTAGAGTCGCCGCAGGCTTGCCCGCGAACTTCCTTCCGGCCAGGACCAACTGAGCCGGGCCGATTCAAAGGTGGCGGGATCTTGCGGGTCGGGGATTTCCGTGCCCCACTCGAACGCCAGCGCCGCGAACTCGGCTCGCCGCCCCTTGCGGACCGCCTCGATCAGCCCCGGATCGCCGAAGGAGCAGAAGAACGGAAAGGGACGCTCTTCGCCGTACTCTTCGCCCATGAACAACAACGGCAGGCAAGGGGACAACAAGAGCAGGCCGGCCGCCAGCCGCCGGGCTTCGGGCGGCAGTGTGGCGGCCATGCGGTCGCCTTGGGCTCGGTTGCCGATCTGGTCGTGGTTGTGGATGCAGACGACGAATTGCGAGCGGTCCGCGTCGCCCACTGCGTTGCCGTGGCGGCGGCGGCGAAAGCGGCTGTAGACGCCGTCGTAAATGAAGACGTCGTTGTAGGCTTTCGCCAAGTGGGCCGGTTCGCCGAAGTCGGAGTAATAGCCCTCGCGTTCGCCTGTCAGGAGGGTGTGGACGGCGTGGTGAAAGTCGTCGGCCCAGCAGCCGTCCAGCGCATAGCCGCCCCGCTCGACCGGGTCGATCAGCCGCATGTCGTTCAAATCGCTTTCGGCGATCACATGGACCGTGCGACCGCCGCGGGCGGCTTCCGCCTGGACCGCCGCTTGCAGTTCGGCGAGGATGTGATGGGCGCTGAAATCGAAAATGGCGTCGACGGCGTCGAGTCGCAGCCCATCGATGTGGAAATCGCGGATCCACATCACGGCGTTGTCGACGACGAGCTGCCGCACCGGCCCGCAGTCGGCGTCGTCGAAGTTGATCGCGTCGCCCCAGGGAGTGTGGTAGCGGTCGGTGAAGTAGTGGCCGAACTTCCCCAGGTAGTTTCCCTCCGGGCCGATATGGTTGTAGACCACGTCCATGAGGACGGCCACGCCGGCCCGGTGCGCGGCGTCGACCAGTCGCTGGAGCCCCTGCGGGCCGCCATAGGTGTTCTGGACGGCGTTGGGGTGGACGCCGTCGTAGCCCCAGTTGCGTCCGCCCGCGAACTGGGCCACCGGCATGATCTCGATGGCGGTCACCCCGAGTTCTCGAAGCTGCGCCAGGCGTGGCACGATGGCGTCGAACGTCCCCTCGGGAGTGAACGTGCCGACGTGCAACTCGTAAATCACCAGGTCTTCCCGCGCCACGCCTTTCCAATCGTCGTCGGACCAGGCGTACTCATCGGGGAAGAAGACGGCCGACGGCCGGTGCAGCCCCTCCGGCTGCCAACGCGAGACCGGATCGGGATATTCGCCGCCGTCCTTGAGCTTGTAGGCATAGCGGAGACCGGCAGCGACGCCATCTCGCCGGTGTGTGAAGAAGCCGTATCCTTCCGGCTCCATCGGGATCTCTTGCCGCTTGCCATTGGCGATCACGACGAGCGAGACGCCGTCCGATTGCGGCGCCCAGATGCGCCAGAGGACGCTGCCGTCGCTTTGCCGCGAGACTCCTTGGGGCTTACGGTCCGGTAAGTCCGGGCGGTTGTGGGTGGAAGCGAGGTTGATCGTCATTGTGGCTATTCCTTCTTGCCGGTTTGGCGTCGTCTTCCCGGCATGGCGAGTCTAAGGGGTCGGGAGTCTTTTTTTTCGTGTCGGCCTGGCAAGGCTTTCAGGCATGCCGAGAGCTTTTCCGGCCGACACGAAAAAAAAAGACTCCCGACCCCTACCCGGCGTTTGGTCACTGCGATCGTTCCTGCTTGTCGGCTTGGGCTCGAAATTCGTTGACGGTATTGAGAATGTGGATCACATTGGGCAGTTCGCGAAACTGCTCGAAGCTGTAGCGTGCCTTGCGGCGCCAGTTGGGACGCTCATCCCACGTGCCGGGAGTGTTTTGCGGCAGGGTCTCTTCCCAGAGATCCTCCAGGTTCACCAGCACGATCGGCGCCGGGCCGGCGGCGAGCAATGCGAGGCAGGCCTGCAAAACGGCTTCCGGATCGAGACTGGCGGGGGAGAGCACGTCGAGTCGGCGGAGCAGCGCGACCAACGCGCCGCGCATCGCCGCTCGCTGGTCTCTGGCCTCGCTGGCCCCTGGTTCGTCGAGCAGGCCGAGGTCGAGGCGGTCGTCGATTTCCAGGCCGGTCCAGAACGAGGCGAAGGGGGGCATGTCGTGTGTGTTTATCGAGGCCGCGGCCCGCGCTGAAACGGGCGCAAGCGGCCGTTGGTCGTCAGGCTGCAGTTCATACTGGACGACGTACATGTCGCCGACGTTGTGCTGTTTCATCGCCTCGTTGAAAACGTCGGGCACCGTGCCGAGGTTTTCGCCAATGATCCGCGACTGATGGCGGTGCGACTCCAGCGACAGCAGGGCGAACAGCTCGTCGCGCGGATAGCGGACGTAGACGCCCTCGCTCGGCGACATCCCCTCGGGCACCCAGAAGAGCCGATGGAGACTCATGGCGTGGTCGATTCGCAGCACGCGGGCGTAGGCCAGGTGGCGCCGGAGCGACGCAATCAGGTATTGGTAGTGTTGTTGGCGAATCGTCTGCGGATTCAAGGGCGGGAAGCCCCAGTTCTGGCCCTTGGTGAAGAAGGTGTCGGGCGGCGCCCCGCCCGCAGCGCCCAGGGCGAAGGAATCCCGCCAGCGCCAAACATCGTAACTGCTGCCGCTGACGCCCAGCGGAAAGTCGAGATACCAGAGCAAGTCCGTCGATCGAGCGGTTTCGCTCATTTCGCGAAGCTGCTCTTCGATCTGCCACTGCGTGTAGAGATGGTAGCGATGAACGGCTTCGTCATAATCGCCGGACACGATGCGCCCGCCGCGGAGCGGTTCGGGCCACTCGGTCCACGTGCGGCCCTGGCGTTCGCCGACGGCGCGAAAGCGAGCGAATTCATCGACGCGCGGGTGCTCGCTGCGATAACGCTCCAATTGGCTTCGCCGCGCATCATCGCCAAGGAAAAACTGCTTCGCCAACTCCCAGAGAATTCCCCGCTTGATGCGCATCTGACGCCGGTAGTCGACAAGCCGTTCCAGCCGCAGGGCGTGCTGGTCTTCGCGAATCTCGGCGTTTTCCAGGATGCGGCGTGCGGCGGCGCAGCCGGCGAATTCGGGGATCCGCGTCACATCGAGATAGAACTCGTTCCAGAACAGCCGGCTGGCGGGCGAATAGGGACTGGGATCGCCGTCGAGTTCCCAGAGGGTCGATAGCAGCGGCAACGTGGCGACCAGACTGCCGCCTTGCTCGGCAACCCACTGCATCAGCGCCTCCAGGTCGGAGAAATCGCCCGCGCCCCAGCTCGACTCGCGATGCAACGCATACAACGGCAGAAAGACGCCCCAGAAATGCCGCTTTCCGCCCGGCGGCTCGGCATAAGCCATGCGAGGCGCGGAGATGATCAGGCTCCGCGTCTGCCGGTCGCCCAGCTCGACAACCAGCCGGTGGTATCCCCAGGGCAACTTCTCCGGCAGGTCGAATTGAAAGGCCAGGTAGGCTTCGCCGTCAACGTCTCCGCGGCGGATCGGCGAGAACTCGTCGAGCGATAGATCGTACTGTCGGCACTGGCCGTCCTCCAATTCCATACGGAAACTCGCGGCCGCCGACGCCTGTCCCGACGCAACGCGGATCCGGATTCGAGCCGGCCGGCCATCCCAGGCAACGACCACCGGTTCGACCATCGTTTGCCAACACTGCCGTCGCCGCTGGCGCAAGGCGTCGGAGACGTCTCCGATGCGCTCGACCGGCGCGCCGAGAATCCGCAATGTCTGCAAGAGCGACTGCTGCTTTGCTTCCCAGCGGCGTTTCGCCACGTCGACATAATCCAGTTGCACCGAGTAGAGGCGAGCCAATTGTCTGAGGTCGTCCGTGTTCATCCTTTATCTCCCGTTTCTCGCTTCACCGCCGTGCTGTCGCCGATTACCCGCTCGAAGACCGCCACCGAGCGGGCGGAGAGTTTCAGAGCCAGTTCTCCACCCAAGGGGGTCGGGAGTCTTTTTTCCGTGTCGGCCGGTGGGAATGCTGTCCACATGGAAGACTGTTCCCCGGCCGACACGGAAAAAAGACTCCCGACCCCCTCCCGCGTTGCGCTCTCGTCGGAGCGAAGTCGCAGCCGCCATTCCCCCGCGGGCGCGGATACGGCGACTTCTGCAGGCTCATTGCCGAAATAATAGACAGCTATCACCTCACTGCCCGCGGCCCAGCGGCGGCAGACGAGCACCCGGCTGGCTTCGTCCCACGAGACCTCGCGATGATCCTTGCTCAAAAGGGCCAGCGCCGGCACGGTCTTGCGCAGGTGGATCAATCGCCGATAGAAATCCAATAGCTCGCGATGCCGCGGCTCGTCGGCCAGCATGCGGTTGAGGATCGCGCGGCGGAAGGTTGCCTCGTCCTTGGGATCGGGGATTTCTCCGTGCCATTGGAAGCGGGTGAATTCCGCGCGGCGGCCTCGCCAAACCGCCTCGTTCAGCGCGGCGTCCTGGTGATCGACGAAGTACGGAAACGGCGCCGTTTCGCCGTACTCTTCGCCCATGAACAACAGCGGCACCGCCGGCGACAGGAGCACTAAGGCCGCTGCCAATTTCAAATCTCCGAAGGGGATGAGCCGGCTGAGCCGCTCGCTCTGGAGCCGATTGCCGACCTGGTCGTGGTTCTGGGAATAGACAATGAACTTCGTCGCCGGAATGTCTCGGGAAGAGACGCCTTGGCGTCGGCCGCGGTAGTGCGAGTATTGGCCGGTCAGGGCCCAGCCGTCGCGGAAAGCGCGGCCGAGGTGGTCCAATGTGCCGAAGTCGCGATAGTAGCCGTTACGCTCGCCGGTCAACAGCGCGTGCAGCGCGTGGTGGAAATCCTCATTCCACAGCCCGTCCAACCCGTAGCCGTCGCTGGCCGCTGATCGGATGTGGAGGGTGTCGTTCTGGTTGCTCTCGGCAACCAGGTAGACGCGTCGGCCGAGTCGCTCCGCTTGGCGGTGGACGGCCCGGGAAAGCTCGCGAAGGAAGGGGCGAGCGGAGACGTCGAAGATGGCATGGACCGCGTCGAGCCGCAGCATGTCGATCTCAAGCTCCCCGGTCCAATAGAGGGCATTCTCGATGAAGTAGCGAACCACGTGGTCGCTCTGGTGGCCGTCGAAGTTCATCGCCTCGCCCCAGGGAGTGCGATAGCGATCCGTGAAATAGGGGCCGAACTCGGCCAGGTAATTGCCCTCCGGCCCGAGGTGATTGTAGACCACATCGAGCGCAACGGCCATGCCGCGGTCGTGACAGGCCCGCACCAGTCGCCTCAGTCCTTCCGGCCCGCCATACGAGTTCTGTGCCGCGAAGGGATAGACGCCGTCGTAGCCCCAATTCCTCGCGCCGGGGAATTGGGCCACCGGCATCAACTCGATGGCGCTGACGCCCAGGTCTTTCAAACCATCGAGATAGGGGATCACCCCGTCGAAGGTTCCCTCCGCGCTGAACGCACCGACGTGAATTTCATACAACACATAGTCGGCGATCGGCAGGCCCGTCCAGTCGCGATCTTCGCGGGCAAAGCCGAGATCGACCACCTCGGACGGGCCGTGGACGCCGTCGGGCTGAAGCCGCGAGGCGGGATCCGGTCGGCGGCGTCCGCTGTCGAGCCGGAAGAAGTATCTCGCGCCCGCTCCCACCCCGTCGACGATGCCGTGGAAGTAGCCATCGCCAACCGGCTCCAATGGCCGGCTCAGCGGCGCCGGCGTGACGATTTCCACCGCCACTCGGCTCGACTTGGGCGCCCAAACGAGAAACCGGCAGCGGTCCGGCCCCAAGCAGGTTGCTCCCAATCGGCCCTGGGGATGCTCGCTAATCACGACGTCCATCTCTTCTCCGGCTCTCAACTCTCAACTCTCTTCCCCTTGAAAAACACGATTCCCAACGGCGGCACGGTCGCCACGAGCGAGCAGGGCTGTCCGTGCGAGGGAACCGGCGATCCTTCGACCCCGCCCATGTTTCCCCAACCGGCGCCGCCGTAGAGCGGCGCGTCGCTGTTGAGGATTTCTTCCCAGTAGCCGCAGTGCGGCGCGCCGACGCGATAATTGGAGCGGGGAACGGGCGTGAAATTGACGATGACGATGATGTCGTCGTCGGTGGGGAAGCCGCGTCGCAGGAAACTGAGCACGCTCTGCTGGCTGTCGTGGCAGTCGAGCCACTGGAATCCCTGCGGGTCGGTGTCGAAGACGTGCAGGGCCGGGTACTGGCGGTAGGCGCGATTGAGATCCTCCACCCACCGCTGCACGCCGGCATGGCCGGGGTCGTCCAACAGATCCCAATCGAGCGCCGCGTCGTGGTTCCATTCGCGGCGTTGGCCGAACTCCCCGCCCATGAAGAGCAGCTTCTTCGCCGGTTGCGCGTACATGTAACCAAAGAGGGACCGCAGGTTGGCGAACTTCTGCCAATCGTCGCCGGGCATTCTGCCCAGCAGCGACCCCTTCCCGTGGACCACTTCGTCGTGCGACAGCGGCAGAACGAAATTCTCCGTGAAAGCATAGATCTGGCGAAAGGTGATGGTATCGTGGTGGTACTTACGGTGGATCGGGTCGATGCTCATGTACTGGAGCGTGTCGTGCATCCAGCCCATGTCCCATTTGTAACCGAAGCCGAGGCCGCCGAGGTAGGTCGGCCGCGAGACCATCGGCCAGGCGGTCGATTCCTCGGCCATCGTCACGGTATCCGGGTAATTCGCATAGACCGCTTTATTCATTTCTCGCAGGAACTCAATCGCCTCGAGGTGTTCGCGTCCGCCGTACTGGTTGGGAATCCACTGGCCTTCGCGTCGCGAGTAATCGAGGTAGAGCATCGAAGCCACGGCGTCAACCCGCAGCCCGTCGACATGGTACTTGTCGAGCCAGAACATAGCGCTCGAGAGCAAGAAGCCGCGGACTTCGTTGCGGCTGTAGTTGAAGACGAGGGTGCCCCAGTCGGGATGAACTCGCTGGCGGATATCGGAGTGTTCGTAGAGATAGGTGCCATCGAAGTACCCCAGTCCGTGCTCGTCGCTGGTGAAGTGCGACGGCACCCAGTCGAGGATCACGCCGATCTCGTGCCGGTGCAGCGTGTCGATGAGGAACATCAGATCCTGGGGCGTTCCGTAGCGGCTGGTGGGGGCGAAATAACCGGTCGTCTGGTAGCCCCAGGAGCCGTAGAAGGGGTGCTCCATCAACGGGAGAAACTCCACGTGCGTGAAGTTCATTTTCCGGACGTACTCGGCCAACCGCAGCGCCAGGTCGCGATACGACGCCTGGTTGCCCGACTCCGCCAGTCGCATCCACGAGCCGAGGTGCAATTCATAGATCGACATCGGCGCAGTCATCGAGTGCCGCCCGCCGCGGGAGGCGAGCCACGGCTTGTCGCTCCATTGGTAGTCGAGATCCCAAACGATGGAAGCGGTCTGCGGCGACTCTTCGGTGTAGAAGGCGTAGGGGTCGGTCTTGTCGACGCGGTAGTTGCCGTGGCGCGAGACGATGAAATATTTGTAGCGGCTGCCATGATGGCATTCGGGGAGGCGGCCCTGCCAGATGCCCGAGTCACGGTAAGGGCGGAGCGGATGGCTTTGTTTCGACCAACCGTTGAAGTCGCCCATCACGAACACCTGCTCGGCGTTGGGCGCCCAGACGGCGAAATGCACCCCTTCCGTGCCGTCGCCGCTGCAGTGCGCGCCCATTTTTTCGTAGAGCCGCAGGTGCGTCCCCTCGTTGAAAAGATAGATGTCCTGGTCGGAAAACCGAGTGGTCAAAGGCATGGCATCGCCATCGGGGGTTGAAGGTTCAGGGAAGCATGCCAAGCTATCCAGCCTGACATTGCGATGCGGTCAGGCTTGTTAACTTGTCATCAGGTCAGGTTGGAAAGCCTGACGTGCAGCCTCAGTTGGTCGTTTCCAGCAGCCGCAGGATTCCCCGCAGCGGAATATGAGCCCAGTCGGGCCGGTTATTGAGTTCGTATTGCAGTTCATGGAAGGCTTTCTCTAACAGGTATGCGTCCAGAAGCGTCTGGACCGCATCGTGCGGTTTGGGGACGAACGGCGCCTCGCCCGACACCGCCAGGTACGACCGCAGGAAGGCCGCGCTGGTCCAGGTAACCCAGAACCGCACCCAGTGGTCCAGCAGCGAATAGTCTTCGGTTGGAACCACCACGTTGGCGAACTGGTCATCCAGGGCGGAATGGCAGGCGTAGTCGAAAGACCGCAGCATTCCGGCCACGTCGCGCAGCGGCGACATCTTGATCTGGCGCTCGCTGATCGGCCGTGCCGGCTCCCCCTCGAAATCGATGATGATGAAGTCGCTGCCGGTGTAGAGAACCTGACCGAGGTGGTAGTTGCCGTGATTCCGCATCCGCACGGCGCTGATGCCGCGCCGGGTGATTGCCTGTAATCGCTCTTCCACCTCGGGCCGTCTTCCCAGCAGATCCTCGGCAGAGGCGCGGGTTTCGACGGGAAGCAGGTCCAGGCATCGCTGGAGCAACTGCAGACTGCGGGCGGCCTGGTTTCGCAGCCCTTGGTAAAGCGATCGCTGGTACAGCCGTGAAAACCGTTCCGGACTGAACGAGGGATTCTCGGTCTCGCTGGCCAGTGCCGTGTGCAGTTCCGCCGTGCGACGGCCGAGAAGTTCGGCCGATTCGAGGTAGGAGCCGAACCATCTCTTGGCCGCATCCGGGGTCTCCCCTTCGCTGAGCGTCAACAACGGCAGTCGCGGCAATTCGGTTTCGGGCGGCGCCACCGTCGCGTCGGCGAAGACCCGTTCGAAGTAGCCGCTGAGGCTGTCCAGCGTGAACTGCCAGGCGTTGCCTTCATTGGCGACGAATCCCCGCAAGACGGCCATCGTGGCCGGCTGCGAGCGGTCGGCGCGGTATTCGATCGCCCCTGCCACCGGCGGGATATGGGCAAAGGCGACCTGATCGGTAAGGTAGGCGCCGATCTCCAGATCCGGATTGATCCCTTCCTCCAACCGGCGGAAGAGCTTCAAGATGAACCGGTTGCCGTAGAGAACCTCGCTGTCGCTCTGCTCGGCCCTCAGGGGAATCACTTCCAGCCGGTCGCTTACCGGACCCTGCAACCGACGAAACGCCCGGCTCTGCCGTCCGGAGAGTTTTCCGCCCCAGCCCTGAAGCACCCGCCGTGAGGCGATCACCTCCAATAGGGCGCGGCTGAACGCTTCATCTCCGAAGGCGTCGTAGAGCGCGCCTGTCTCGCGCATGCCGCGGCGATCCACCTGCAACCGTGCCACAATCGGCGATGCGCTTCGCACATCCGTCAATTGCAGTTGCTCCTCGTCGCCGAATCCCAGGGGAAGCAAGTAGTCTTCCGCATCGGCATCGGCATATTCGACGTGGACCGCCGTAAGGTAAACGTCCGGATGCTCGGCGACGTGTTGCATTGAGACGGCTTCGACAATTCGCGCGGAGCGGATCGTATTGGCCTTGCCGCCGAACCAGCGGCAGCCGTTGAGGAAAGCCGGAAGAATCTGCTCCAGGCTGCGACGGTTGCGGCCCTCGAAGACCCGATCCCAATCACCGGCAACCTCCAGCAGCGGGGTCGGCGTTTCGCCGGCAACGCCCGTCGGCTCCCCGGACGCCTCGGCGGTTTCCACCGGTCGCTGGATGGAAAACCAAAAGAAGGCATGAGGGGTGAGCGTCAGCAGGTAAGGCAGCTCTCCGATCCGCGGAAACTGCACCCGACCAAACAGCTCGACCGGCGTGGCCCCCTCGAACTGTGAGAGATCCAGTTCCACAAACTGCGCGAAGCGGGAAAGGTTGGCGACGACCAGCGCCGTCTCCTCGCCCGAGCGGCGGAGATACGCCAGCACCTTGGAATTCTCGGGGAAAAGAAACTCCAGCGTTCCTCGCATCAAGGGGGGCGACTGTTGCCGCAGGTTGATCAACCGTTTCATCCAAGCCAGCAGCGAATGCGGGTTATCGCGCTGGGTCTGGACGTTGATCGCCTCGTAGTGGTACTCGTAATCGATGATCGGCGGCAAGAAGAGCTGCTGCGGGTTAGCGCGGGAGAAGCCGGCATTGCGGTCGGCGCTCCATTGCATGGGGGTGCGAACCCCGTTGCGGTCGCCCAAATAGATGTTGTCGCCCATGCCGATCTCATCGCCGTAGTAGATCACCGGCGTTCCCGGCAGGGAGAGGAGCAGGCCGTTGAGCAACTCGATGCGGCGGCGGTTGTTGCTCATCAAGGGCGCCAGGCGGCGGCGAATGCCGACGTTGATCCGCGATTGCGGATCGCGGGCGTAGACGCGGTACATGTAGGATCGCTCTTCCTCGGTGACCATCTCCAGCGTCAGTTCGTCGTGATTCCGCAAGAAAAGCATCCACTGCGAATTGTCGGGGATCTGCGGGGTCTGCTGGAGGATGTCGACCACCGGGAAGCGGTCTTCCATGTGGACGGCCATGTACATTCGCGGCATGAGCGGAAAATGGAAGGCCGAATGGCACTCGTCGCCGTCGCCGAAGTAGGCAGCGGCGTCTTCCGGCCACTGGTTCGCCTCGGCCAAAAGCATGCGTTCCTGGTAGCGCGAGTCGACATAGGCGCGGAGCTTTTTGAGAAAGGTGTGGGTTTCCGGCAAGTTCTCGCAGTTGGTGCCCTCCTCTTCGTAGAGATAGGGGACGGCGTCGAGCCGCAGGCCGTCGACCCCCATCCCCAGCCAGTGATCGAGCGTCTGAAACACCGCCCGCTGCACGTCGGGATTGGCGAAGTTCAGATCGGGCTGGTGGTGGTAGAAGCGGTGCCAATAGTAGGCGTGCGCGGCGTGATCCCACGACCAGTTCGATGCCTCGAAATCCTTGAAAATGATCCTCGCTTCGCGGTATCGGTCGGGCGAGTCGCTCCAGACGTAGAAATCCCGCCAGCGGCTGCCCGGCTTGGAGCGGCGCGCGCGGCGAAACCAGGGATGCTGGTCCGAGGTGTGGTTGATCACCAATTCCGTGATCACCCGCAGCCCACGGCGGTGCGCTTCTCGCAAGAATGTCTTGAAGTCCCGCAGCGAGCCGTAATGGGGATGGATGTTGCGGTAGTCGGCGATATCGTAGCCGTCGTCCTTCAACGGGGAGGGATAGAACGGCAGCAACCAGACGGCCGTCACCCCCAGATCCTGGAGATAATCGAGCTTCTGCGTCAATCCGGGCAGATCGCCGATGCCGTCGTCGTTGGAATCGAAGAACGATCGCACGTGAAGCTGGTAGATCACCGCGTCCTTGTACCAGAAGGGATTGGCGACCTTCGCCGCGCCAAGTTTCTGTCCGCCCGTAGCGGTGTGAGGCATCTCCGTTGCCATGATTGCTCCCGACTACATGAAGTACTGGAACGGCTGCTCAGTCCGCAGGTGCGAGTTCGGCTCAAGGTGGTTTCGCGGGCCGTTCTTTACACTCTTCTACTCCTCGTCCCCTCGAACGATCCGCAGCATTGCCACGGACCGTCCGCGCAGCGGATATTCGTCACCGCCGCCGAGCGGCTCCGATTCGTCCGCCAAGTCCGCAGTGTCGAGAACCAGTTCCCAGTGCTGGCCTTTCTTGTGTACCGGAAGCAAGAAAGGGATGTCGCCGGCGTCGGCGTTCAGCAGGATCAGCAGCGTGTCGCCCACCAGCCGCTCGCCGAATTCGTCGACGTCGGCGATGGTATCACCGGCCAAACGGAGACCAATGCACTTCACAAAGCCGGCGTCCCATGCCTCGTCGGTCATCTCTTGCCCCGACGGTTCGAACCAGGAGATGTCGGCGATCTCCGAACCCCGCAACGGCCGTCCCTGAAGAAATTTGGGCCGGTGCAGCACCGGTTCCTCTTGTTTAAGGCGAATCAACTCGCAGACAAACTGGAGAAACTGCTCTTTGCCCGGGTCGGTCGTCCAGTCGAGCCAACTAATCTCGTTATCCTGGCAGTAGGCGTTGTTATTGCCTTGTTGGGAATGCCCGAGTTCGTCGCCGGCGCGGATCATCGGCACCCCTTGGCTCAGCAAGAGGGTGGCCATGAAATTCCGTTTCTGTCGCTCTCGCAGCGCCGCGATTGCCGAGTCGTTCGTCGGCCCCTCGTCGCCGCAATTCCAGCTCAGATTGTGCGACTCGCCGTCCATGTTGCTTTCGCCGTTGGCCTCGTTGTGCTTTTCGTTGTAGCTAACGAGATCCTGAAGCGAAAAGCCGTCGTGCGCCGTGATGAAGTTGATGCTCGCATAGGGGCGCCGGCTGCTCCGTTCGTAGAGGTCGCTACTGCCGCAAAGGCGGGTGGCAAACTCCGACACGGCCCCGCCGTCGCCCCGCCAAAAGCGGCGAATCGCATCGCGGTACTTACCGTTCCACTCCGTCCAACCGACCGGAAAATTGCCGACTTGGTAGCCTCCCTCTCCCAGATCCCACGGTTCGGCGATCAGTTTCACCTGCGAGAGAACCGGATCCTGGTGAATGATGTCGAAGAATGCCCCCAGCTTATCGACTTCATGCAGTTCTCGCGCCAGGGCGCTGGCCAAATCAAAACGGAACCCATCGACATGCATCTCCAGCACCCAGTAGCGGAGACTGTCCATGATCAGTTGCAGGACGCGTGGGTGCCGCATGTTGAGGGTGTTGCCGCAGCCGGTGTAGTCCATGTAATAGCGCGGGCTTTCCGGCACCGAACGATAGTAGGAAAGATTGTCGAGCCCGCGCAGCGACAGGGTCGGTCCCAAGTGGTTGCCTTCCGCCGTGTGGTTGTAGACCACGTCGAGGATCACCTCGATGCCCGCGGTGTGCAGCGAGTGGACCATCCGTTTGAACTCGCGAACCGACTCGCGGCCGTCGCCGCTGGAAGCATACCGTAAATCCGGCGCCAGGAAGGCCAGGGTGTTGTAGCCCCAGTAGTTTGTTAACCCTCGATCGACGAGGTGCCGGTCGTCGACATGATGATGGACCGGCATCAATTCGACGGCAGTGACCCCCAACCGCTTGAGATAATCGACCGCCGGCCCGGAGGCAAGCCCGGCGTAGGTGCCGCGAAGCGGTTCCGGCACGCCGGGGTGAAGCTGGGTGAAGCCTTTCACGTGCAGCTCATAAATGATCGTCTTGTGCCAAGGGGTCCGCGGCTGGCGGTCGTCGCCCCAGGTAAACGCTGGATCGATCACCGTGGCCAGCGGGGCATAGGCAGCGTTGTCCCGTTCGTCCAAAGAAAGATCCGCCTCCGCATCACCGATCCGGTAGCCGAACATGGCATCGGACCATTTCAGGTCGCGGCCGATCGCATACGCGTACGCGTCCAGCAGAATCTTGTTGGCGTTGAATCGCAGGCCTTTCTCCGGATCATAGGGGCCGTCGACGCGATACCCGTACAATTGCCCCGGAAAGACGTCGGGAAGATATCCGTGCCAAACCATGTCGGTCTGCTCGGGCAGGGCAATCCGGTAGGTCTCTTTGGTTGCCTCCACGGAATCGAAGAGGCAAAGCTCCACTTTGGTTGCATGTTCGGAGAAGATTGCGAAATTCACACCTCCTCCATCCCAGGTGGCCCCCTGCGGATAAGGGCGGCCTGGCCATACTCGCATTGGGGGATGCGTCATGGATTGTGTGCCCGCAATCGTTTCCCGGTAGTCGATGATCTGTGGTGCTTTGGACATACTTTCCTCAGGGAGATTTCCGGACACGTTCTCAACACGCCCCCGCCAAACTACTGCTATCTTAGCGCCCCAATTGTAGCTTTCAAGAACACTTGCACTAACAAAGGGGGCATGTTCCCGTCTGGATGACCGGCGGTTCCCTAGTGAGTCCAGGCGGCTTAAGATTGGAAGCATCCGTTTTTGGCATGATTCGAAAACGGGGACTGGTTGCGAGCCAAGCAAGCCAAGACCCACGGCGCCGGCAGGAGTAAGGAGAGAAACGGCATGAAAAACGTCATCACATTGGTTCTGGGAGGTGGTCGGGGAACTCGGCTCTATCCCTTGACCAAATACCGCTCAAAACCGGCCGTGCCCTTGGCGGGAAAGTATCGGCTGATCGATATTCCGCTGTCGAATTGCCTGCACAGCGGCCTGAATCGCATCTACGTCCTCACCCAGTTCAATTCGGTAAGTTTGCACCGCCACATTGGAGGCACCTACGCCTTCGACGCCTTCCGCGGGGGTTTTGTCGAAATCCTTGCCGCTCAACAAACCTTTGGACATTCGGATTGGTATCAGGGCACAGCCGATGCCGTTCGTCAGAATTTGCCCTATATCCAGCAACCCGACATCGACCTGGTGCTGATCCTCTCCGGCGACCAACTCTATCGGATGGACTACCGGGAAATGATCGAAGTCCACCGGCGAGCCGGCGCCGAGGTGACGATCTCCACCGTGCCCGTGCATAGCAAGGACGCTTCAGGGCTGGGAATCATGCAGATGAACGAGGACGGCCGGATCGTGAAGTTCGTCGAGAAGCCGAAGACGGAGGAAGCCCTCGCGCCGGTCCGCACCGACCCGTCGTGGATCGACGCCCGCGGCATTGCCAGCGGCGGTCGCGACTGCCTGGCCAGCACCGGCATCTATGTGTTCAACCGGGACACCCTCTTCGATCTGCTCGAGAAACATTCCGCGCCGGACTTCGGCAAGGAGATCCTGCCGGCGGCGATTCAGTCGCATCGTGTCCAGGCGCACCTGTTCGACGATTACTGGGAAGACATCGGCACGATCAAGGCTTTCTACGAGGCCAATCTCGCCATGGCCTCCAAGAACCCGCCCTTTCAACTGGTGATGCCCGAGAGGCCGATCTACTCCCGCGCCCGCTACCTCCCGCCGACCTACCTCGAAGGCGCCACGGTCCGCGGCAGCCTGCTGGCGGACGGTTGCATCATCGAAGAAGGCGCCGTCATTGAGAACAGCATCATCGGCTTGCGGTGCCGGATCGGCCGCAACGTCACGATCCGCAATTCGGTGCTGATGGGCAACGATTTCTATGAAACGGCCGAGGAGACCGCCCCGGGCCATCGCTCCGGGCAACCGCTGCTGGGCGTCGGCGAAGGGAGCACGATCGAGGGCGCTATTCTCGACAAGAACTGCCGAATCGGCCGGGATGTCCAAGTGATCAACCGGGAGGGTGTGGAAAACCGCGACGAAATCGATTCGGTGATGATTTGCGACGGAATCCCGGTGGTGTCGAAAAGCGGCGTTTTGCCGGATGGCTGGGTTTTGTAATGCCAGTAGATCCCGCTTGCCGAGCGGGATCGGTGCGACGCGAGATCCGTTTGGCAAAAAACCGGTAAGGCGAGGGATCTGTTTTGGGCAAGAACGGTCCGGCAAGGTTCCGCTCGGCAAGCGGGATTTACCGGGGCAAGATCCCGCTCGGCAAGCGGGATCTACTGGCGAACGAAAGGACTTCTCCATGCAACTCGCGGACAAAATCGCACTGGTTACGGGCGGGGGGAGCGGGATCGGACTGGCAACGGCGCTGGCTTTGGCGAAAGAAGGTTGCCGGGTGGCGATCGCCGGTCGTAATGGCGAAAAACTTCGCGCCGCGGCGGAAGGCCAGACCGAAGGTCCGCCGATCATCAGCCGGGCTTGCGACGTCGCCGAGCCGGCCGACGTTGCCGGCTTGTTCGATTGGCTTCGTCAGCAGATCGGCGCCCCGGAGATCCTGGTGAACTCGGCGGGCATCAATGTCCGCCGCCGGTCGATGGCAGAACTCGACCCGGGCGACTGGGAACAGATGATCCGGATCAACCTGACCGGTGCCTTTCACTGCATCCGTGCCGCCCTGCCGGAAATGCGCCGGCGGCAAGCCGGTCTGATTGTCAATATCTCCTCAGTTTCCGGAAAGAGGGCCTCGGCGTTGGGTGGACCGGGGTACTGTGCCTCGAAATTCGCCCTGGCGGGATTGGGCACGGCCATCGGATTGGAAGAAAGGGCCAACGGTATTCATGTCACCAACATCTATCCCGGCGAGGTGGCAACGCCAATCCTTGCGCAGCGTCCCACCCCAGTTCCGCCCGAACGGCTAGCCGCGATGCTCCGACCGGAGGACATTGCCGAGATGGTGGTGGCCATCGCCCGGCTCCCGGATCGGGCGATTGTCCCCGAACTTGTGATCACCCCGATGTATCAGGAGTATGCGTAGGCGCGTCCACTTTACATCCCCCTATTTCTCACGCATACTAAATGTTTTGCCATGTCGCGCCAGCCAATTCCATGAGCAGCGAAAACCGCAATCCGCAGCCGATCCATCAGGATCGCAAGTTTGCCGTCCCCGTAGCCGATCGCGTCAAACGATTGCCGCCCTATCTGTTTGCCGAGATCAACCGTCTGAAGTACCAGAAACGCCGAGCGGGCGACGACGTGATCGACCTGGGGATGGGAAATCCCAGCGACCCCCCAGAGGATTTGGTCATCGACAAGCTCGCCGAAGCGGCGCGCGATCCCAAGAACCATGGCTATAGCGAGGCGTGGGGCCTGTTGAGTCTGCGACGCGATGTGGCGGGCAAGTATTTCAAGCAGTGGGGAGTGCGGCTGGATCCGGAACGTGAGGTGATCGTGTGCCTCGGTTCGAAGGAGGGGTTCAGCCACATGTGCCTGGCGCTGATGGGGCCAGGCGATACCGCTATCGTCCCCGCGCCATCCTACCCGGCGCATCTTTACGCCGTTGCGCTGGCCGGCGGAAATCAGATTCTCTTAGAGGTCGCCGACAGCGAAAAATTCCTGTCCAACATCGCCTACACCTGCCAGCATCTTTACCCAAAACCGAAACTGCTCGTTGTCAACTATCCCCACAACCCGACCGCGGCGACCGTCGGTCCCGAATTCTATGGCGAAGTGGTGAAGCTAGCGAAGCGGTATGGCTTCATGGTGATCAGCGATCTCGCCTACGCCGACGTCACCTTCGATGGCTACAAGACTCCCAGTTTCCTGGCCGCTCCCGGGGCTATGGATGTCGGGGTGGAACTGACCACCATGAGCAAGGGCTACAACATGGCCGGCTGGCGGATCGGTTTCTGCGCCGGCAACGCCGAGATGATCCGCGCCCTGGCAACCATCAAGAGCTATTACGACTACGGCATGTTCGAGCCGATCCAGATCGCCGCCATCATGGCGCTGCGCCACACCGACGCCGCCGTGGAGGCCCAGTCGCGGGTGTACCAGGGACGACGCGATGTCCTGTGTGACGGCCTGGAGCGGCTCGGCTGGCCGATCGAGCGTCCGCGTGCGTCGATGTTCGTTTGGGCGAAAATCCCCGAACCGTGGGCCAGCCAGATGACTTCCTTCGACTTTTCCATGAAGTTGCTCAAGGAGGCGGATGTGGCCGTCAGCCCCGGCGGCGGATTTGGGCCGGCCGGCGAAGGCCGGCTCCGCTTGGCGCTGGTGGAAAACGAGATGCGGCTGCGTCAGGCGGTGCGGCAGATCGGCCGTTGCCTCGGCCATGCGGAGACAGCCAAACGGGTGAGTGGAGAAGTGAAGGCGGCAGGTGTCGATACTTGAGAATTCAGCGCAAATCAGCCTGGCTGCCGGCCATCGGATCGTGGCAGTGCCGCTCTACGGCTTGACGGTCGCAGGCGGGCTGACAAAAAAAGGGGGTCTTGCTCGCCGGAACAAGAACCCCCAATCGTCGGCTGCCCGAATAAAATGAAACATGTTCATCTGATTCGGAGACCCGCAGCCGTTAACAACGTATCGGGACGGCGGCACGCGATTCTTTAGAATCCGATCCGGCTCCGCGACAATCCACCGCATTGCACAAAGCCGGCATGTTGATATCCCTACAAGCCGGAATGCTTGCCTCCGGCCCTCCCCGCGATTAAATCCGACGTATATGACGCGAATTGCGAAACTTGCCTTGGAAGACGGAACGGTTTTCACCGGCAGTGCCTTCGGCGCCGAGGGCGAGGTCGATGGCGAAGTCTGTTTCAACACCTCGATGACCGGTTATCAGGAGATCCTCACCGATCCCAGCTACCGCGGGCAAATCGTCACGATGACCTACACGGAAATCGGCAACTACGGCGTCAATCGGGAAGACGTCGAGAGCGCCAAGCCGCATTTGGCCGGATTCATCGTTCGCCGGCAGAGTCGGCGAGCAAGTAATTTCCGTGCCGACGAGCAGTTGCACGAATACCTCGCCCGGTACGGCATCGTGGCGATGGAGGGGATCGACACCCGGGCACTCGTTCGTCGCCTCCGCACCCACGGCGCGATGAAAGGCGTGCTTTCTCAGACCGATCTGGACGACTGCCGGCTGGTGGCCAAGGCCAAAGCCTGCCCTGGCCTCGTCGGTCGTGATCTGGTGCGGGAGGTCATCCCCGACGCCACTGTTGCGTGGAGCCAACCCCTGAGCGACTGGGCCCGGCTGAGCGTCCAGCCGCGACAGGATCTGCCCGCCGACGCGCCGCATGTCGTGGCGCTGGACTACGGCATGAAGTGGAATATCGCCCGGCACCTGATCGATCTAGGCTGCCGGGTGACCGTGGTTCCCGGCACGGCCTCGGCGGATGACGTGTTGGCCCTGGAGCCCGACGGAGTCTTTCTTTCCAACGGCCCCGGCGACCCCGAGCCGCTCGCCTACGCCCAGGCGGCGATCCGCGGCCTACTGGGCAAGAAGCCGATCTTCGGCATCTGTCTCGGCCACCAATTACTGTGCCTGGCCTGCGGGGCCAAGACGTTCAAGCTCAAGTTCGGACATCGTGGCGCCAACCAGCCGGTAATGAACCATGCTACGGGCCGCGTCGAGATCACTTGCCAGAATCACGGATTCGCGGTGGAAGCCGAGTCGTTGCCGGCCGACTTGGAGGTGACTCACGTCAACCTCAATGACAATACCGTGGAGGGAGTTCGCCATCGCCGATTCCCCGCTTTTAGCGTGCAGTACCACCCAGAAGCGTCAGCCGGCCCCCACGACAGCGATTACCTTTTCGGTGAGTTTCGCAAGCTGCTGTAGGAGTCGCTGTTATGGCACAACTGAGCGCCGCACTAGGCATCCTGCTGATCGCCCTGGGCTTGGTCAGCTACTTCGGCACCGGCAGAGAGAGCGTTACCGCCCTGATCCCGGCGTTTTTTGGGCTGCCCATCTTGATCGCCGGGCTGGTCGGGTTGCAGGAGAGCTTTCGCAAGCACGCCATGCACTTGGCAACATTGCTGGCTCTGCTGGGGCTGATCGGCGCCTTGGAACGCCCAGTCCGCAAACTGGCCACCGGCGCCGAACTCGCCTGGTCGGCACCGCTAATCTCACAGCTTACGATGGCCGCGCTGTGCTTCGGCTTTGTGATCCTGGCCGTGAAGTCGTTCGTCGACGCCCGGCGGCGCCGACAATAGCAGTGCGTTGTGGGGCAGGTTTGCAACCTGCCTGTATGCCACGCAAAGACAAGTCAGACAGCAAACCTGCCCCGCGACTTCCCTACCGCCGGCGGGACTTCTTTTTCTTCTCGGCCAACTCGGTGAGACGGCACTTCTTCTCGTCTTCCAGCCTGTTCTGCAGGCAAATCTGCAGCAGCACACTCTCGGAATCGGTGCCGGGCAGCGGGTAGGACTTGAGCTTCCGCAATGCCAGATTCCGCAAAAGGCCCAAGTGCCGTGCTTCGCCCCGCTCTTCCACCCACCCCGGTCCCTTGAGGATCAGCAGGCGATCGCAGAAGTCCCAATGGGGCCGAAACCACCGCAGCAGCTTCTCCAGTCGTGCAACCGCCCGGATCACGAGCGAATTGAAGGGTACGTCGCGGAGCACATCTTCCGCCCGGCTGTTGTAGACCGGCACGTTCAGTTTCAGGCCGGCGACGATCTCGGCGACGGCCTGCGCTCGCTTGCCGACCGATTCGGAAAGCGAAACCTTCAAGTCGGGGCGAATAATCGCCAGAACCACGCCGGGCACTCCGCCACCGGTTCCCACATCGAGAATAGTCTCTCCGGCCTGAAGAAACTCCGCGAAAGCGAGGCTGTCGACCAGGTCGCGGCCAACAAACTTCTCGTAGGTATCGTGTCGCGTCAGATTGAGCTTTTCGTTCCACGACCATAGCAGCCGGCAATACTCGTCGAGCACCGCCGTCTGCTCGTCCGGCAGTTGCAGGTGAGAGCGGGCCATCGCATCGGCAAGGCTATCCGCGGGAGTATTCACAAGCTCTCCTCAAGGTTGGCAACCAAGAAGGGGTCGGGAGTCTTTTTCCGTATCGGTCGTCGACCGCGCTGGATTGGCCGAGCGGCGGTGGGGCCGATGCGGGAAAAGACTCCCGACCCCCTTCCCGCCACCGACATAATTGCACGCGCTATCGGAAAAGATTAGCATGGGAGCGATATTCAACTGTTTCCACACCGCCGCTTCCCCGCTGAAAGAAGGATCCTGTCTGTGTTGCCTCATTGGAACCGTCGCTAATTCCTTCGTCAAGCCGCAATGGGACGCCGCCGGCCTGAACGCTCCCAACTGTCTTGAAGCCGAGCGGTATCTGAAGCAAGAATATCGCGAGGGCTGGAAAACCTGGCTTTCTCTGCAAAAACACGTGCGAGACCGTCCCCTAAGGCGAATCGGCACTTCATGATTCTCGACCGCGAAGAGTACATCGAGCAAGCCTATTTCTACCGGACATTGCGGGAGCGGATGCAGCAAGGCATGTCGACGCAGGATCTACTCGCCTCGGTTCGCCAAGAGATCCTCTCGACGACCAAGCTGCCGATGGCCCTGGACTTCATGGCCGGCGAACTGCGACACACCGGCGGTTTTTCGACGGCGATGGCCCGACTGGGACATTATTTCACGCCCTTTCAAGCCTACGTCATCAGCGAAGCCGAACGGGAAGACGGCCAGTTCGATTTTCGCATCGCCTTGGAGGTGCTGCAGCGCGAGGCCGAGTATCGTGCGGCCGGCGCATCGCCGCAGGGGGCTTTCCTCTACCAGTTCGAGGCCCTCTGCCGAAACCGCCTCGGCTACGACCAGGGTTTGGCCGCGGTGGCCGGTGATCCGCTCTACGACGACGTGTGGGCGGAGTGGATCTTCACGGTCCGACGCCAGGTAGGGATCATCGATTTCGCCGACATGATCTTCGTCCGCAGTGAACACTACCGGCAATTACGCGGAGAACCTGAAAAACCGACCCTGTTTGGCGAGCGAGAAGGAAAAATCGCCCTGGCCAATCGTCGCAAGGATCCGTTGTTCCTTTTCGCCGCGTTGTCCCGTCATTTGGGCTATCCCGAAGTGCCTCGCCCCAGGCGAGACAACACGTCGATGCAAGTTCTACCGACGCTGCAACGCCGTGTCGAGCGTTTGGAGACGCGAATCAAGCTCCTGGAAGAAGAACTTCGTGGAGGGATCAATTTGCAGCGATTCTACAAGAAAGACGGCGTCGAGTAGCATAACCGCCGAGTCAGGAAGCAACCCGCCGGCTGTCACCGGCCGAAGCGTTGGCGCTGTCCAAGATCGACGTGTAGCAGCCGGGCCGCTGGGCGGTAGCTTGAATCTCGCCGGTCGCCACGGCGGGTCATTCCCTCAGCGGCGGCTTTTGAATAAACTTCCGCAGCGGGGCAACGAGCAACTCAGGGGCGAGCGATGAACGACTACGATGGCAAAGGCGGTTCTCAGACCGCTGAGAACCGCTCCGGTCCGACAATGTCCGTGAACGAACCGCCGGCCAAATCTCGCGTGACGCTGGAGGCGGCCACAGTCCGCTTCTGCGGCGATTCCGGCGACGGCATGCAGTTGGCCGGCATGCAACTGACCAATACCTCCGCCCTGGCCGGCAACGACGTGGCGACTTTCCCCGATTTTCCCGCGGAGATCCGCGCCCCGCGCGGCACCAAGGCGGGCGTGAGCGGCTATCAGATCCATTTCGCCAGTCGCCAGATTTTCACCCCCGGCGACCGGGTCGATGCCTTGGTGGCCATGAACCCCGCCGCGCTGGCCACGAACCTCTCCGATCTGGTTCCCGGCGGCGTCCTGATCGTCAACAGCGACGCCTTCGGTAAGCGCGATCTGGAACTGGCCGGCCACACGAGCAACCCGCTGGAAGGCGACGATCTGAACGGATACCAGCTCTTCAAGGTCGGCATGACGAGTCTCACGCGGGCCGCGTTGAAAGACCTCGGCTTGAGCACGAAAGAGGCCGATCGCTGTCGCAACTTCTTCGCGATGGGGCTCGCCTACTGGCTCTACGATCGGCCGCTTCAGACCACCGAACGGTTTATTAACGAGAAATTCGGACGACGCCCGGATGTGGCCGAGGCAAACCGCCGGGCGCTTCACGCCGGTTACCACTACGGCGAGACGATCGAAGCGATGACGCACCGCTACGCGGTCGATCCCGCTCAGCTTCCACCTGGGACTTATACGAATATCACGGGCAACCAGGGATTGGCCTGGGGGTTACTGGCTGCCTCCCACTTGAGCGGCTGTCCCCTCTTCTACGGCACATATCCGATCACGCCGGCAAGCGACATTTTGCACGAACTGTCCAAGAGAAAGAATTTTAATGTCCGCACCTTCCAAGCCGAGGACGAAATCGCCGCCATGTCGGCGGTGATCGGCGCGTCCTTCGCCGGCGCCATGGCCGTCACGGCAAGCAGCGGTCCCGGCATCGCGTTGAAGTCGGAGGCGATGGGGCTGGCCGTGATGACCGAACTGCCGATGATCGTTGTCAATGTGCAGCGGGCCGGACCGAGCACCGGAATGCCCACCAAGACCGAGCAGGCCGACCTGAATCAGGCCCTCTTCGGCCGCCACGGGGAGTGCCCTTTGCCGGTGCTTGCCGCCCGCAGCCCCGCCGATTGCTTCGACGTGGCCCGCGAAGCCTGGCGGATCGCCGTCCAGCATATGACTCCGGTCGTCATCCTCAGCGACGGATACGTGGCCAATAGTTCCGAGCCGTGGCGAATTCCCAAGGTTGGCGATCTGGAGCGGATCGTGGTCGAGCACGCGACGGCCGGATCCAATGGCCACGTCTTTCAGCCGTATGCCAGAGATCAACGGCTTGCCCGACCGTGGGCGTTGCCGGGCACGCCGGGGCTGATGCACCGTTTGGGCGGCCTGGAAAAGCAGGATCTTACCGGTGAAGTGAGCTACGATCCGCAAAACCATCAGCACATGACCGAAGTGCGCGCCCGCAAGGTCGCCTTGGTCGCCGAGGATGTCGCCGCGCAGCAGGTCGAAGGACCGGAAAAGGGCCGAGTGCTGGTGCTGGGATGGGGCGGCACCTACGGCGCGTTGGCCACCGCCGTGCGGCGGTTGTGGCAGCGGGGGGCGTCGGTCGGGCACGCGCACTTGCGTTGGCTCAACCCGCTGCCGGCGAACCTGGGAGAGGTTTTGAAAAGATATGACCGGGTGCTCGTGCCGGAATTGAACGGCGGCCAGCTCCGCGCGCTGGTGCGGGCGGAGTATCTGGTCGACGCCGTGGGCTTGAACAAGATGACCGGGCGACCGTTCTCCGTCGCCGAAGTCGTTGCCGGAATCGAGGAGTTGCTCTGAACATGGCTACCGATGCGATCGCGCCGGCCAAGAAAGCGTCGCCCGGCGATTACGCCAGCGACCAGGATGTCCGCTGGTGCCCGGGCTGCGGCGACTACGCCATCCTGGCGCAGATGAAGAAAGTGCTCGCCACTCTCGGCATTGCTCAGCAGAATCTGGTGTTTGTCTCCGGAATCGGCTGCTCCAGCAGGTTCCCTTACTACATGAACACGTACGGGATGCACTCGATCCACGGCCGCGCCCCGGCCGTGGCCACCGGATTGAAGGTGATGCGCCCGGATCTGTCGGTATGGGTGATCACCGGCGACGGCGACGGGCTGTCGATCGGCGGCAATCACTTGATCCATGCGATCCGCCGCAATCTGGACATCAACATCCTTCTTTTCAACAATCGCATCTACGGCCTCACCAAGGGGCAGTATTCGCCGACCTCGCCGCTGGGCAAGGTGACCAAGAGTTCGCCGATGGGAGCGGTCGACAACCCGCTGAACATCCTTTCGGTGGCCATCGGATGCGAGGCGACGTTTGTTGCCCGCACCGTGGACGTCAACCAGCAGCACCTCGCCGCCACACTGCAGCGTGCCGCCGAGCATCGGGGCACGTCGTTTGTCGAGATCTATCAAAACTGCGTCGTCTTCAACGACGCGGCCTTCGGCTACGCCACCGACCGTCAGACCCGCGACGAAGCAACGCTCGTGCTGGAGCACGGAAAGCCGCTGGTCTTCGGCAAGGATCGCGACAAGGGCATTCGTCTGCGCGGTCTCGATCCCGAGATCGTTGCACTGGGCAATGGCGTAGTGGAAGACGACCTGTTGGTACATGACGAAAGGTCGCCGGAGCCCAGCCTGGCGTATCTGCTCAGCCGCATGCGCCAACCTGCCTTCCCCGAGCCGATCGGAGTCTTCCGGGCCGTAGACCGGCCCCAATACGACCAACGGGTCAATGATCAGGTCGCACACGCCATCGAACAACAAGGCGTGGGAGACCTGGACGCTCTGTTTCAGTCCGGCGACACGTGGACGGTAGGGCCGCGGTAAGACCTTTGGAGTGCGCACGACTCGTCGTCGCCTTCTTTCTGTTTCTTTCTGATTTCTTCTTTCTTTGACTTTCGTCGTGAGACCTGGACGCGCAGCGCCACTCCGGAGATACTGGGGCAATGGCGTGACAGGGTGGCGGGGCCGACCCCTTCCCACGTCGATTTCGCGACAGATATTCATTCGCCGATCCTTACGAGTCTGAGGGCGAACTCGTGTCCGCTCGCTGTCCGAACGATCTTGACCGGTGCGGGCGGAACTGGTATTCACACTGCCCGCGCGGATCGTATCTGCGTACGGGATCCCCCCTCGTCGCAACCCAAGGTCGGTTTGGTGCATTTGCAGACACCAAAACTGGTTTCGCTTCTCTTGGTACTGGTTTTCAGTACCTCACCAGCGTGGTCGCAAAGGATCCAGTTTCCTTCCCCGACCGCTGGCGCCGGTAGTACAGCGGCCCCAGCGGTGAACCCAGGCGCGGGATCCGTCTACGCGCCACCCTACGGCACCGGCGTCGTGCCGCCGGCATCGGCCGCTCCACCCCCGGTTTACGGAGGAACCGCACCCGCGGTCACGATTCCCCCATCGGCTTACGGTGCCGCCCCATTAAACCAAAATGCGTTGCCTCCACCCGCTGCTGCGCCTCGACTGGTGCCGCAATACCCTGCCACCCCGCCACCGAGTTACGGCCCCGGGGTCTCTCCCGGTCCAACAGCGTCGTTTCAGGGAGGCATTCAACCGCCGCCACCAACCTGGGATCCCTATGCAACACCAGGCTCGCAGACTCCCAGCCTATTGCCCCAGGATCCCTACTTTCCGCCTCCGCCCGGACTCGGCGCCGACACGCCGATGACAAAACTTCTCCAGGACATTCACCTGGACCACTATTGGATTCCCCGCAGCAGCGACACGGGGCTCGGACTGAACGACAGCGAAATTGCGGCCACCTTCGCCTTCCCCTTCCTCTACAACGAACAGACGCCGTTGCTGGTGACGCCGGGCTTCGGCTACCAGGCGTGGGATGGGCCGAGAGCCCCGCATCCCGATATGCCGCCGAACACCTATGAGGCTTTTCTGGAATTGGGATGGAATCCCCAGGCCACGCCTTGGCTAAGCGGCGAACTCGCCTTCGGCGCCGGCGTCTTTTCCGATTTCACCGACATCAACAGCGATAGCGTTCGCTACTTCGGCCGCGGTCTTTTCGTTTTGACGTTCTCGCCCAGCTTTCAGATCAAGGGTGGGGTGGTTTACCTCGACCGGGTTCACATCAAAGTGCTGCCGGCCGCCGGTGTCGTGTGGACCCCCAATAGCGATGTCCGCTTCGATATCTACTTTCCCAGCCCCAAACTATCATGGCGTTGGACGACGGTCGGTAACACCGAGTGGTGGTCGTATCTTCGCGGTGAATACGGCGGCGGATCCTGGACCGTCGATCGCGACAGCGACGGCGACGGCAGTCTCGATATCTTCGAGCAGGTCGACTACAACGACATTCGCGCAGCCATCGGCCTGGAATGGCTGACGCTCCGCGGTTTTGGCGGGTTCTTCGAGGTAGGAGTGGCGTTCGAGCGCGAACTGGTCTTCCGGTCCTCGGGAACCCCGAATTTCGAGCCCGATGTCATGGGGTTCCTGGGCGGGGGCATCCATTTTTAGGGCTTGCCATGACCTACCGCCGAATCGCCTTGTCTTGCATCGCGATATTGCTTTGGCAATCGGCCGGGCTCGTCGAGGGGCAACAGGTGCGCCACTTGCCGGAAGTCCTCCCGGCGAGCGAAGCATTCGCGGAACACCAAATCGACTTTCTCGAAGCTCCTGATTTGCAGTCGGACCCGTTCCTGCCGCAGCAATGGCTCGAACCGGCGAGCCCCGCCAATCCCGATCGTCCGCCCGATGCCCGCGACGGCATGTTTCAAAAGCTGACCTTCCGCGACACATGGCTGGCCGGAATCGGCGGCGACGACTCTTTCGGCATCAACGACGTCGAACTCAGCACGGTCCTGGCCCTGCCAATCCCGTCCCGTGACTTCCCCCTCGTCGTCACCCCGGGGTTCGCCGTCCGCTATCTCGACGGACCGCAAGTGAGCGATCTGCCGTCGAGGGTCTACGACGCCTATACGCAGTTTCGCTGGTTTCGCCGCTACACGCCCCGCTGGGCCTCCGACCTGGCGGTCTCACCCGGCGTGTATAGCGATTTTGAGATGGGCAATGACGAGGCGCTGCGAATCACCGGCCACGGCATCGCCATTTTCGACTGGACGCCGACGACGCGGCTCGCCTTCGGGGTGGCCTACCTCGACCGCGACGACCTTCGGATGTTGCCGGCCGGCGGACTCATCTGGAAGCCGAACGACGAGTGGGAGTTCAGGCTGGTGGCGCCAAGGCCGGAGATTGCCCGGCGGGTGTATTGGTCGGGCTTCACGGGCGATCGGGTTCAGGACTGGCTCTACGTGGCCGGCGAATACGGCGGCGGCACCTGGGCTATCCGGCGCGCCGACGGCGAGCCCGACACCTTTACCTACAGCGATTTCCGCGCCCTTTTGGGCATCCAGCGCAAGGCGATCGGCAGCCTCGACGGCCTGGTTGAGGTCGGCTACGTCTTCGGCCGCGAGATCGAATACGCCAGCCCCACCGCCGACGTCAAACCGTCCGACACGATTCTCCTCCGCGCGGGCCTGACTTATTGAGTTGAGAGACAAGAGTCAAGAGCCAGAGAAGAGACCAGAGCCAAAACGCTCGCAGTTGCTGTTGGCGCAGAACTCTTGACTCTCCGCTCTCTTCCGGCCCTTGACGCTAGACTCTCGACTCTCGGCCCTTCATCGCTCTCTGCATGGCGGCGCCCATGTCGGCAGGGCTTTCGGCGACGACGATGCCGGCGGCTTCCAGAGCGGCGATCTTCTCGGCGGCCGTCCCCTTGCCGCCGCTGATGATGGCGCCGGCGTGGCCCATCCGTTTGCCCGGCGGCGCGGTGCGGCCGGCGATGAAGGCGGCAACCGGCTTGCTGAAGTGCTCCGCGATGAACCGCGCCGCCTCTTCTTCGGCCGTGCCGCCGATCTCGCCGATCATCAGCACGCCTTCGGTTCCGGGGTCTTCCTCGAACAGCTTGAGCAAATCGATGAAAGACGTGCCGACGATCGGATCGCCGCCCAGCCCCACGCAGGTCGACTGGCCCATGCCCAGGCCACTTAACTGCCACACCGCTTCGTAGGTCAAGGTGCCGGAGCGGCTGATCACGCCGATCGGCCCGCGGCGATGGATGTAGCCGGGCATAATGCCGATCTTGCACTGCTCGGGCGTAATGACGCCGGGGCAGTTCGGCCCGATCAGCCGTGAGCCCGAGCGGCGAATGATGTCGTAGACCCGCACCATGTCGAGCACCGGCGCCCCTTCGGTGATCGCCACGATCGTGCGGATGCCGGCGTCGGCCGCCTCCAGGATCGCGTCGGCGGTGAACGCCGGCGGGACAAAAATCATCGTGGCGTCGGCGCCCGTCTTTTCAACCGCTTCGATCACGGTGTCGAAGACCGGCACGCCCTCGATCGTTCCGCCCCCTTTGCCGGGCGTCACTCCGCCGACGACTTTCGTGCCGTAGGCGATGCACTGCTGCGTGTGGAACTGACCGGCCTTGCCGGTAATGCCCTGACAGAGGACTCGCGTCTGTTGATTAACGAGGATGCTCATGGCGACTGCTTGCGATAGGGTTTCGATGTTCGTTCAGACGGCGGCGGCCACGACCCGCTTGGCGGCGTCGGTGAGGTCGCTGGCCGTCATGATGTCGACGCCGCTGGACCGAAGGATCTCGCGGCCTTGCTCCACCTCGGTTCCCTCCAGGCGAACCACCAGCGGCAGGTCGAGGCCGACCGACTGGTGCGCCGCCAGGATCGCCTCGGCGATGGTGGTGCAGCGCATGATGCCGCCGAAAATATTCACGAGTACGGCCCGCACGTTGCGGTCGTCCAGCAGGATGCGAAATGCCTCGGTGACCTGGTGGACGTTGGCCCCGCCGCCGACGTCGAGGAAGTTGGCCGGCTCGCCGCCGTGGAGCTTGATGATGTCCATCGTGCTCATCGCCAGCCCGGCGCCGTTGACCAGACAGCCGATGTTGCCGTCGAGCTTCACGTAGCTCAGCCCTTCCTCGGCGGCGCGGATTTCAGCCGGTTCCTCTTCGGCCAGGTCGCGGAGACCGCCCAGTTCGGAGTGGCGGAACAGCGCGTTGTCGTCGAAGGTCATCTTGGCGTCCAGCGCGAGCAGGTCGCCGTCGGCGGTGACCACCAGCGGATTGATCTCGATGAGGCTGCAATCCCGCTCGACGAACACCCGGCACAGCCCCCGCATGAATTTCTCGGCCGAGCGGACACTCGGCCCGGAAAGCCCCAACCGCCGGGCGAGTTTACGGACCTGGTAGCTCTGCAGCCCCAAATCGGGATGGAACGGCTCGCGAAAGATCAACTCCGGCGTTTCGGCCGCCACCTTCTCAATGTCCATGCCGCCCTGGCTGGAGGCGATGAGCACGGGCCCGGCCGTCGCCCGATCGACGACAATGCCCAGGTACAACTCCCGTGCGATCCGGCAGCCCTCCTCCACCAGGACACGGTGAACCGTCCGTCCCTCGGCGGCCGTCTGGATCGTCACCAGGGTGTGCCCGAGAAGATCGCTTGCCACGCGGCGGGCATCGGCGGCGGTGCGCACGAGTTCGACGCCGTGTTGCTCGGGATTCTCCTTGATAGCGCCCTTGCCCCGTCCGCCGGCATGGATCTGCGCCTTGACGACGGCAATCTCACCGCCGAGTTCGTGGAAGGCGTTGACGACCGCGTTGGGAGTGTCGGCCACCATGCCCCGTGGCACGGCGACGCCCGCTTCCGCCAAAACTTGCTTGGCCTGGTATTCGTGGATTTTCACCGAACGTTCTACCTTCGCGAAAGGAGCTTTTTCAATTGGTTAAGGCTGCGCGTGTTGGCGACATCGGCCTTGGTCAGCCCGCCGCGCCGGGCCTGGACCACGCCGTAGCGCATGGCCCCCAATCCTTCCATGTTATGCGCATCGGTTGAAATGACAATCGGCACTCCGTAGTTCTTCGCCGCCGCACAGGCCACGTCGTCCAGATCCAGCCGCTTGGGATGTGCGTTGAGTTCCATGATCTTGCCGTGGTCGCGCGCGGCCTGCAGTACGGCGTCCAAATCGATTTCATAGGACTTGCGCTCGCCGAGAAGCCGGCCCGTGGGATGGGCGATCGCCGAAACGCAGGGGTTGGCCAGCGCGTCGATCACGCGGCGGGTGATTTGCTCGCGCGACTGCTTCTGTCCAAAGTGGACACTTGCCACGACCCAGTCCGCTTCGGCGAGCAATTCATCGTCGAAGTCCAATCCGCCCCGTTCGAGAATATCGACCTCGACGCCCTTGAGGATCGTGAACCCCTTCAGCCGGGAATTGATCCGGTCGATTTCCGCCCACTGGCGGCGCAGCCGAGCGGCATCCAGTCCGTTGGCGATCGTCGCGCGGCGGGAATGGTCGGTGATGGCGAGATACTTCAGTCCGCGCTCTCGGGCCGCCGCGGCCATTTCCTCGATCGTGGCAACGCCGTCGCTCCAGTCGGTATGCGCATGAAGGTCACCGCGGATATCGCTTAGTTGGATCAAGTCGGGCATCTCGCCGGCCGCGGCCCAGGCGAATTCCTGCCGCGCCTCGCGGAGTTCCGGAGCAAAGCAGGGCAAGTCCAAGGCGGCGTAGACATCCTCTTCCGCCTGCCCGGCGATCCGCTCTTCACCGCGAAAGACACCGTACTCGTTGACCTTCAGGCCGCGTCCGCGGGCCATGCCGCGGAGCACAACATTATGTTCCTTGGAACCGGTGAAGTACTGCAGCGCTGCTCCAAACGATTCAGCCGGGACGACGCGGAGGTCGACCTGCAACCCCTGGGACAACCGGACCGACATCTTCGTCGATCCACGCAGCAAAACCTCACGGACGGATTCGAAAGCGCCGAGGCGGTCCATGACCTCCGTTTCGTCGGCGGCGACGACGAGCAAATCGAGATCGCCCACCGTGTCTTTTCCGCGGCGGTAGCTGCCGGCAAACTCCATTTGCGCGATGGACTGGCACGATTCCAGGTGGGCGCGAAGCGACTGCGCAATCGCATCGGCTTGCGCCCAGAGGAGTCGATTGCCGGCGTCCATGGCAATATCGATGTCGCGAAGAATACTCTCTTCGGTCTTGGCCCCGAAGCCCTTCAAGTCGCGAACGCGATGGGCGCGGCAGGCTTCGGCGAGTTCGTCGAGGCTCGTCACGCCCAACTCGCGATAAATCGTCGCGGCGCGTTTCGGCCCCAGCCCCGGCACCCGCAACATCCCCAGCACGCTCTCGGGTATCTCCGCCAGCAGTTCGTCGAGCATCGGCACGGAGCCGGTCTCGATCAGCGTGGCGATCTTCTCGGCCAAATCCTTGCCAATGCCGGCAATGTCGGTGAGTTTGCGATCCGCATCCGCGGCGACCGTGGAAAGCGGTTCAGAATAGTCGCCGATGGTGCGGGCGGCATTGCGATAAGCCCGGACGCGAAAGGGATTGGCATCCTGAAACTCCAGCAGATCGGCAATCCGGTCGAAGACAGCAGCGATTTCAGCGTTGGTCATGGCTCTACATATGTAATTCCACCACGTCTTGATCATTGAGCACGTAATCGCCTTTGACGACGGTCCCGTCGTGGACCGCGGCGCCCCAGACTCGGGCGAACTTCAATGCCTCCAAAAAATCTTTGTGAACCTGCCCTGCCATATCGATCAGTGTGCTGCCGCGGCGGACGGTAAACGGTCGATCCATGTCCGGCTCCTTGGCCGTCGGCAATTTGCTGTACACCCGCACCACGTCCAACGCCCGATACGTCGTATCGCGGAGTTCTTCCAGGCCGATCCCTTTCTCGGCCGAAATCACGAACTCTCGGAACTCCAGCGGGCAGAGGTCGTGCAGCAACTCCAGTCTCGCCTCGGCTTCCGGCAAATCGATCTTGTTGGGTACGACAAAGGTCTGCGTGAACGACAGGCCGACGTCTTCTTCGCTCAGATACGACGTTGCCGCCAGGCGGGTCTTGGTCTGACCGAGATGGTCGAGCACCTCTTGGCACTGCTCGACGCCGTCGTCGCTGCCCAGGTCGACCATCAACAGCGCCAAATCGGCAGCGCGGATCAGCCCATGCATGTACGGCTCCATGTAGTCGGCTGTAATCGGAGGCGTGTCGATCAACTGTACCATCACGTCCTCCCAGGGCATCATCCCCGGCGAGGGCGTTTGGGTGGTAAAGGGGTAAGAGGCCACGTCGGGCGTCGCGCGGGTGAGGCTGCGGAGAAGTTGGCTCTTGCCCGCGTTGGGACCGCCAAGAATGATCACCGTTCCGGCGCCCTGTCGCGGGATGCGGAAGCCGTGGCCTTTCTTGCCGCTCGTTTTTTCCGTCTGCAAATCGCGTTTTGCCTTGGCGATTCTCGACTTCAGCGACGCCTGCAGGTGATCCGTCCCCTTATGCTTGGGGATCTCCTGGAGCATGACCTGCAGGCAGCGGACCTCGTCCTCCAGCGTCGCGGCACGACGGTATTCTTCTTCGGCCTTGAGGTACTGGGCTGTCAGGTTGGCTGGCATGGCAAACTGGAATGGGTCGTTGCGTATTCCCCAAGCAAAGCCTGCCTTGGCAGGGTCACTGTGAGTGTACTGTCCATCGACTTCACCGGCCAGCCTGAGAGAAAGTGGGGGCTGCCGCCCGCCACCAGAACTACCCAATCTCTACGACCGGCATCTTTTGTTCAATCAGCATCATCCGCACACCCGATACCTTGGTCTAGTAGATCCCGCTTGCCGAGCGGGATCTGTACGCGGCGAGATCCCGTTGGCGGAATGGAATCTGGCAGCAAGGTTCCACTCGGCAAGCAAAACCTACTAACACAACTATGCGGGGGCGCCCATGCGACTCATTGATCTTCACCGTCTGACTGGTACGGCCATTCTGACTTTCGTCATCGCCGCAACATCGTTGCTTTCGGAACTGCCCGCCAGCGCAGCCCCCGTGCCCGATTCCGCGGCAAGCGCCGGCCAAGGCGGCGGCGATTACGATCAACAGCTCAAGGCGGCACTGGCTTTAGAAAAACAAGGACGCCAAGCGGAAGCGTCGGCCATCTACCGAGCGTTGGCTACCGACTACCCTCACCGCTACGAAGCCTGCCATCGGCTCGGCGTGCTGGCGGATGGCGAGAAGCAGCATCTGGAGGCGCAGCGATGGTTTACCCGCGCATTCCGTCTCAACCAGGAAGACCCCGAGCTGTTGGCCGACATGGGCCGATGTCTGTTGCGGCAGGAGAAGTGGGCTTTGGCCGCAGCCGCGTTGGAACGCGCCGTCCGTCTCGCTCCCGGCGACGCCGAGTCAGAGCGAAACCTGCGCGCGGCCTATGCTCACCTAAGCGCGACGAACCATCTCTCGTCGGAGTCGGCCCGGACGCGAGTTCCCGATTCCCAGAGTCCAGCGCCTCCGCGCGTCGAGTTGTCGGCGGAACCCGAGCTGCCGATCGCGTCATCCGCTGCCGTGCGGCCAATGGCCGCGGACGAAACGGAACGTACCGTTTCCAGCCCGCCAATCGGGCTCGACGTGTCGAGCCGCTCGCAACTGCCGCGAATTATACTGCCCGCCAAACCCTGGCCGCCGGCAGCAAATCCGGCTGTTGCCGAGAAACCGCCGGCGATGGCGAACCTTTTGGACATTCACTCACCAATTCCCACCGCGACACCCGCGGCGCCGGTGCGTTTGCAGATCGCTGCTCCCAGTCGGGCGGAGCCCTCCGCCGGTTCTGCGCCGTCTTTTCAACCTGCGGTGACTCCACTCAGGCAGCCGGCGCTGGCCCGCATGGAAACCAGACGGTCTGAAACCATCGTCCGGAAGACTTCGCTGCAGACCGCTGCCGAGAACGAAATCCCCCGCTCGGAACCCGCAGTATTAAGGATGCCGTCTGAAACCTTGGAGCCTCCGCGGACGCTGATGCGAACTCTGCTGCCCGAACCGGGCGACCCCATGTTGCCGGAAAACGTCTACTCAGCGGATCAATGGCCGGAGGCGACCGCCGATGCCGGCGCCACGATGATCTCCGACCTGGTAGACGACAAAAAGGGACATTCTGTTCTTACTCAGCAAAAGTAGCATGTCGACTTCTTTGTACGGCCCTTTTTGATCCCCATGACATCTTCGCTCCGAATCACGCTGGCCTTGCTGTTTTTCGCCTGGATGGTTTTCCTGCCCGTCAACGTAGTCGCCGGGTTATTGCTGGAGATGACCTGGCTGGCGCGATGGTGGTTTCTTTCCTCGACCGTCTTGTGCCTGACGGCTTGGATGGTGTGGGCTGCGGGACGAGGACGCCCTTTGTGTGGATTTGCCCTGGGCATCGCCGCCGGGATGACCCTGGGGATGCTGGCGGACATGTACGGAATCGCACCCCGGGCATGGCGGTTCGCCGAGACGATGACGGTGATCATGCCGCTGTTTTCGCTGGGCCACGTGGCCTACATCGGCGGATGCCTTCAGGCAGCGGCCCGGCTTGGTCTGAAAAGCCGTTCGACGTGGGCGGTGTCCCTGGGGCTGTGGCTGATGGTTGGAATTGCAGCTTGGTATCTCGCCACGCGCGACGCAACACAACACGTCGGCCTGCGATGGCCATCGTTGGGGTATACCATTCTGTTGGCCTCGACGGCGGGGGCCATGACCGCCCTGGCGGTTCACAACCGCCGCTTCGCTGCGTTGGCGCTGGGCGGCGCGCTGTTTCTGGCCAGCGACGTCGTTTTGGCAATCCACGTCTTCTACGATGCGCCACGGTACGTCCTGACAACGGCATGGTCCATCTATGGCACCGGCCAGATGCTGATTGTCTTTGGCGCGGCCCGGGTTGCTCTACGAGAGGGCAATCCAAGTCAGTCGCACCCAACACTTGACGCGGCCGAAATTCCAGTACACAATTAAATTGATCGGCATTGACTGAATTGGGCCATTGCCGGCTTCTGGGGTGGGTGTGCCGTTGGCCGTCTCGGTTGGTTTTGGGGCATTGGAATCTACTTCAGGAGATCATGCAATGTTCAGTTCGCGCGTCGTTCGGCATCGGCGGCGTGGTTTTACGCTGGTCGAGCTTCTGGTGGTGATCGCCATTATCGGCATCTTGATCGCCTTGTTGTTGCCCGCCGTGCAGGCCGCCCGCGAGGCCGCCCGTCGCTCTCAATGCTCGAACAACCTCAAGCAGGCGGCCCTGGGGTTGCTCAACTATGAAGACACGCACAAGACGCTCCCCAACTCGTTCCTCCTCGCCGCAAACTGGAACGCCCAGGTCTGGGGAACGCGAATCCTGCCCTTTATTGAGCAGCAAGCCATTTACGACCAGTACGACAGCGGGACTCCCTCATTCAATGAGGCGGGCATGGTGGGCTTTTCGCAGACGGTAGCGAACCGGAACCTCGCCCTGATTCAAACGGTTCTGTCGGTCTATCTCTGTCCCTCCGCCCCGGGCGATGGGCAGTCGCGGACGTATTCGGGCCAATTGCCGGCAGGCTCGATGGGCAGCGGCATTCCGCCGATGAATGTAACCTGGCGAAGCGCCCCGTCCGACTACACTCCGACCGTGGCTGTTAATAGAGCTAGGTTCCCTTCCAGCGTCGGCGGGCGGACGGCCCTTCACGTGGCCGCTTACAGCCCGGCTGACCCGAGTCAATCTTCTTTGTGGGGCGCGCTGGCATCTTACAACGACATTGACGGAACGCGGGACCATAGCCGTTTGCGATCGATCACCGACGGTCTCTCGAACACCATTTTGCTCGGTGAGCGGGTGGGAGGGCTGACGGTTTACCGCGGCGGACAGTCTCATTCCGGCGATACGACCAACTACGGTCCGAACAACGGCGGAGGCTGGGGCGACATACTCAACGGATTCAACTGGGTCTACGGCACTTTGCAGGACGCCAGCGACAACAACACCGGGGTACTGGGCCAGGGAACTTGTACCGTCAACTGCACGAACCGGCGCCAAGCCGGCTTCTACTCCTTCCATCCCGGCGGCGCCCAGGTCGCTCTATGCGACGGCTCGGTGCGGTTCATCAGCGAGACCATCGAGCCCCGTGTCATTGCCGCGGTGATCACGAGGAGCAATGGAGAGGCCGTCGGCCTCGAGTAACGCCACAGATCGTCTGCCAGACCAGCGGTGAACCGGGATGGGCGTCGATCGTTGCTCCCCGCAAGAAAAGCGAGGGAGTACGACGGCGTGAGCGGTGCTCCTCCCTGCTCGCATTTACCACCAGCGTCGCTTCTGAAGGATCAGTGAGAGCAATGAACATGCTACGATTGTCGATCATGGCCGGATTGTGCTTGCTGCTTTGTTCCTGTCAACAGGAGACGAAGCCCGAGGGCGCCGATGCAACGTCTCCCGTCACGGGCGAGGTCTACGTCGACGGCAGCCCAGCGGAAGGGCTCAGGGTGATCTGCCACGGCGCCGACCCCGACCAACAGTTTCCCACGGTGTCCCTGGCCGTGACCGACGCGGAAGGCAAGTTTGCGTTTGCCACGTACACGGAGGGAGATGGTCTTCGGGAAGGCGAGTACGTTCTGACTTTCGATTGGCGCGACGGCTATGCGATGGTGTCAGGCACCCCTTCGGGGCCCGACAAGCTGGACAATCGGTACAATGCCCCAGGCAAGTCTACAACCCGCTTGACGGTCACTGCCGAGACGCCTGTCGATCTGGGACGGATCGAGTTGACGACAAAGTAGTGGCGGAACTCTCCGGCAAGCATCGTCCTTTCTTCTGGAAAGATCGCTGCTTGTCGCGGCGCAACAGGGCAAGGACGCGGCAACCAAATTCGAAAACACCGAGCGGCGGCTGGAGATCTCCCTGGGTGGGCGGTTGGGGATCTTCCCCGTAGAATTAAGGCTCATCTGGGTTTCTTGTGGGTAACAAGTAATGAACAATAGTTTACATATATAGATGGACTGCCGCAAATTCGCCTGAAAAACCGGCACTTCCATAGAATCCATCGACAACACGCATAGGCCTGCCCGGAAAATCGCAGGCTCCTGGCAATGCGCTGCAAGACGCGGAACAGAGAAGAGGCACCGGTACTCCGGATGAAAGTACCGGTGCCTCTCCTCTGTTCACGGGTTTCCCGAGCCATGCGAGATCGCCGGACCATCGGCAGGCGCAGGGATGCACTGGGTGACGACATCTCAACGGACCCGCTATGCACTGTTTTTACCCACAAGAAACCCGGAAGAACCAAAATTAAGGACTCGGTGATCGGGCCCGACGAAATCCATCTCCCCGCGAGCAATCCCGCTCGACAAGAGAACGTGCGGCAACACATCGAAGCCGTGAAGCGCCGTCAGGATTCCGATCGAGCCGGTTGAGGTCGGCCATAGCGCGGCCAGTCTGTGCATTCTGGGCAATATTTCCCAGATTCTCCGCCGCAAATTCACGTGGAACCCCACCGAGGAGCGGAATAGCGACGAAGATGTGAATCATATGCTTCGCCGCGCGATGCGTGAGCCTTGGACGCTCTAGCGGCGTTTCCTGCCCAAATTGCTGCTGGCAATCTGCCGCGGTGCCTGATATCCTTGGCAGATTGGCGGCAAGACCGTGATTTCGGACGTCCAAGGAGACGACGAGCATGAACCAAAACGGCGGACGAGAGACCTGGGCCTCGCGCCTTGGAGTCATCCTGGCGGTAACCGGCAGTGCCGTCGGGCTGGGCAATTTCCTCCGTTTCCCGGGACTGGCGGCGAAGTATGAAGGGGGCGCGTTCATGATCCCCTACTTCGTCGCCTTTTTGCTGCTCGGTTTGCCGATCGCTTGGGCGGAATGGGCCATGGGCCGCTACGGCGGAGCGCGGGGATACAACTCTTCTCCCGGCATCTATCGGACGATCTGGAAGAGCCGGCTGGCGCCGTACATGGGCGTGGTCGCCATGGTCATCCCGGTGATCATCTACATGTATTACGTCTACATCGAAGCCTGGTGCCTGGCGTATTCAGTCCGCTATCTGTGCGGTGCGATGGCCAAGTTCGGCGATGACCCGGCTGCTTACGCGAACTTCTTCAGTCAATTCGTCGGCCAGGGAGGCAATGGGAACGCCCTGACGACGCCCGGCGAAGGCATTCTCGGTTCGGCCATTTTCTTCCTGGTTATTTGCTTCGTGATCAACTTCGTGCTGATCTACCGCGGGCTGACTAAAGGCATCGAATGGTTCTGCAAGTGGGCGATGCCGGCCTTGATCGTCTGCGCCCTGATCATCCTGGTGCGGGTGCTGACGTTGGGCACGCCGGACCTTTCCAAGCCGGACCAGAACGTCATCCAAGGCCTTGGCTTCATGTGGAACCCGAGCACCGAACGGATCACGCTCTGGGAGTCGCTGGCCAAGCCGCAGATGTGGCTGGAGGCCGCCGGCCAGATCTTCTTCTCGCTCTCCGTCGGGTTCGGAATCATCATCACCTACTCCAGCTACCTCCGCAAGAACGACGACGTTGCCCTTTCCAGCCTCACCGCGGCGGCGGGCAACGGCTTCTGCGAAGTGGCCTTGGGAGGGCTGATCACGATCCCCGCCGCCTTCGTCTTCCTGGGACACCAAGTGATCGCCGCCGCCGAGCGCGGGGAACTCTCCACATTCAGCCTCGGTTTCATCACGCTCCCGAACGTATTCAACCAGATGGGCGGAGCAGGCTGGGTCTTCGGATTCCTTTTCTTTTTCCTGCTCTTCCTGGCCGCCGTCACCAGTTCGCTTTCGATGCTGCAACCGGCCATTGCCCTGATGGAAGAGGGATTGGGTTTGGGGCGAAAAGCGTCGGTTGCCTTGCTGGGGTTCATCACCGCGGTCGGCGCTGCTTTCGTCGTGTACTTCTCGGAGAACCTCTTGGCGCTGGATACGTTGGACTTCTGGATCGGCTCGTTTGCGATCTATATCCTGGCCACGGCGCAGGTGATCCTCTTTGGATGGGTTCTGGGGATCGACCGCGGTTTCGAGGAACTCAACCGCGGCGCCGAAATCCGCATTCCGGGGATCCTCAAGTATATCATCAAGTACGTCTCGCCGGTTTACCTGATCGGAGTTTTTGCAGCCTGGTGCTACATGGAGTTGTTCAAGTCGGGCGAACGGATTCAGCAGATCCGCGACAATCTGATCGTGCAGTTGTCGGTCGGTTTTATCGTCGTTGTCGCGGTTCTCTTCACATTGTTGGTCGCGCAGTCGGTCAGGCGGTGGGAAAGAATCGAACGCGAGGCAAAGGAGAAGACCCCATGACGGCAGGCGGTTGGCTCGTAATGATTCTGTCGGTAGGCGGCATGACCGCGCTTCTCGGCTGGTGCATCTATAAAGTCGTCGCCACCCCCGGCTCCACCGAACACCTCCACTCCCAGGCCGACATCGAGACTCCGGATGTCAAGGAGGATTGACGCCGTGGGGAGGGGTGGTTGAAGAGAAGTCCCGCCGGCACTATGCTGAGAAGTGAAAGACCGCTTTATGCCCACCGCCTGCCATACCGTCTGTTTCCGCGTCCGCTACAGCGAAGTGGATCCGATGGGGAGTTACTACAACTCGCGGGCGCTGGAATGGTTCGAGCACGGCCGCAGCGAACTTCTGCGACACCTGGGCATGCCCTATCGCGAGATGGAACAGCGCGGCGTGCAGTTGCCCGTGGTCGAAACCCACGCCCAATTCCTCGGCCGCGCGCAGTACGACGATCTTTTGAAAATGACTTCGACGCTGTCGCCGGCAGGCAAAGCAAGATATCGTTTCGATGTCGAGATCTGCTCCGCCGACACCCAGCAGCCGGTCTGCCGCGGATGGACGGTCCACGCGGTCGTCGATCCGGCGGGCAAAGCGATCCGGCCGCCCTCCTGGCTGAGGGAGTTTATCGCAGTTCATGCGGAGAATTTGTGAACGAAACGACACGACAACTGCTCAGCGGCAATGAAGCGGTGGCCCTGGCCGCGCGCGACGGCGGCGTCGCGTTGGGCACCGGTTATCCGGGCACTCCTTCGACCGAAATCCTCGAGGCGTTTTCCCGCCTGGGCGGCCGCGCCCAATGGGCGCCGAACGAGAAGGTCGCGCTGGAGGTGGCGATCGGCGCAGCTTTCGGCTCGGCGGCGGCCCTGGCGACGATGAAGCATGTCGGGTTGAATGTGGCTGCCGATCCGCTGTTTACGGTGGCCTACACCGGCTGCGACGGCCCGCTGCTGATCGTCTCCGCCGACGACCCCGGCATGGCCTCCAGCCAGAACGAGCAGGACAACCGGCGCTTGGCTCTGGCCGCCGCCGTGCCGATGCTGGAGCCGTCCGATTCGCAGGAGTGCTACGACTTCACGCTGGCGGCCCTCGCTCTTTCGCGGCGCCGGCAATTGCCGGTGATTCTGCGGATGACGACGCGGGTTTGCCACTCGAAAACGGTGGTGGCGCCTCGGCCCCCGGAACCGCCGGTCGGGCCGCCTCGGTTCCGTCGCGATCTACGCGGCCGTGTGATGATTCCCGCCAACGCCCGGCCCGCCCATCGCCGACTACGGGCAAAGCTGGCTGAAATCGCCGACTGGGCCGAAACATGCGACCTCAACGAGGAGTTCGCCGGCTGCCGTGAATTGGGGATCGTCACCTCGGGCATCGCGGCCATGCACGTCCGCGAGGCGGCTCCTCAGGCTGGCGTTCTGAAACTGGGTCTGACGCACCCGTTGGCGCTGAAGCGGATCCGCCGCTTCGCCGCACAGCACGATCGGCTGGTGGTGATTGAAGAAGGCGATCCGTTCCTCGTGGAGCAACTTCGCACCGCGGGCATCGCGGTGGAAGACAAACCGGCGATGTACCGCTTCGGGGAACTCAATGTCGCCCGCGTCCGCCGCATCCTCGCCGGCGACATCTCGCCCGAGCCGGCGCCTCGGCCCGGCAAGCCGCCGGCGCTGTGTACGAGTTGTCCGCATCGGGCCACGTTTCAGGTGCTCCGGGATCTCAATTGCATCGTGGCGGGCGATATTGGCTGTTACTCGCTGGCCGTGCTGCCGCCGTTGGAAGCCATGGACAGTCTGGTGTGCATGGGCGCGAGCATCGGCGTGGGCTTGGGACTGCGCCACGTGCTGCCCGTGGCGGAGGCCCGCCGTGTTGTGAGCGTGATCGGCGATAGCACCTTCGTCCACAGCGGCATCACCGGACTGGTGGAAATGGTCTACAATCGGCCGACTACCGGTCATGTCGTGCTGATTCTCGACAACAGCACCACCGCTATGACCGGCTTGCAGGAGCACCCCGGCACCGGCCGTTCTCTGGATCATCAACCCGCCGGCAAGATCGTTTTCGAAGATCTCGCCCGCGCGCTGGGGATCGAAAACGTCGTGGTGATCGATCCGAGTCGCGACACGGAGCGGTTCAGACAGATTCTCAAGGACGCCCTGGAAAGCGACGAACTCGCCCTCATCGTTGCTCGCCGGCCCTGCCTGCTGGCCGCCGGTAAAATCAAGCAGTACGAGGAGGCCGCCAGGACAGGGGAAAGCTGTTCGACAGTCTCGGCGGAGTGGGGGAAGCGATGAGCAGCGTTTCGAAGCCGGCGGACGAAGTGACCAACGTCGTTGTGGCCGGGCTGGGGGGCCAGGGAGTGCTGACCGCTTCCGACATCCTCGCCGAGGCCGCCTTTCTGGCCGGACTTGACGTCAAGAAAGCCGAGATTCACGGAATGAGCCAGCGGGGCGGATCGGTGACGACCGACGTACGCTTCGGCCGGCGCGTCTATAGTCCGATGGTCACCGCCGGCGAGGCGGATTTCCTTCTCGTCCTCGCCGATGATCAGGTGGAAGTCCACCGCGGGTTGCTTCGGCAGGGGGGAGTGCTCATCGGCCCCGGCGCGATCGATTCCTCCGCGCTCGAAAACCGCCGCAGTGTCAATGTCGCCCTGCTGGGATTTCTAAGCCGGCACTTGAACCTCGACGTGGCCTGCTGGCGCCAAGCAATTGCCAACCACATCAAACCCCAACTGCATGAAGTCAATCGGCAAGCCTTCGAGGTCGGCCGCGGCAGAGCCGACTGACCCCTCGGTCCTTTATTATTCAACGGCCATTTTTTATCTTCTTTTGCCCTCCGGATCTTTTGATGAAGCGCCCGTCCGACAACGGCGGCCCCGATTTCATGCCCCGGCAGCAGCTTGATGCGCTGCAATCGCGTCGCCTCTGCGCAGTGGTCCGCCGCGCCTACGAAAACGTCGCGTTGTACCGTCAGCGCATGGATAACGCCGGTGTCAACGCCGAACGATTTCGCGGCGCAGAGCAGATCGCGAGCCTTCCCTTTACCGTGAAAGCCGACCTGCGGGATTCCTATCCTTTCGGCCTCTTCGCCCGCCCCATGCGGGACGTCGTCCGCTTGCACGCCTCCAGCGGCACGACCGGTAAGCCGATCGTCGTCGCCTACACGAAGCGGGATGTGGAGGTCTGGGCGGAGGTGGTGGCCCGCGCGCTGGCCTCCTTCGGACTCCACGCCGGAGACGTCATTCAGAACTCCTACGGCTACGGACTATTCACCGGCGGGCTCGGGCTGCATTACGGCGCCGAGGCGCTGGGGGCCACGGTAATCCCGGCCTCAGGCGGCAACACCGACCGCCAGATCATGGTCATGAGGGATTTCGGCGTGTCCGCCATCTGTTGCACGCCCAGTTACTTCCTCCACCTGATGGAACGCGCCAACGAATTGGGCGTCGATTGGAAGTCGCTGCGGCTGCGGGCGGGAATTTTCGGCGCCGAGCCTTGGACGGAAGCGATGCGGCAGTGGATCCAGCAGACGTCCGGGATCCGCGCCTACGACATTTACGGACTGTCCGAGATTATCGGTCCCGGCGTGGGGGCGGAATGTCGCGAGCAAGAGGGGCTGCACATTTTCGAAGACCATTTCTATCCGGAGATCATCGATCCGGTCACCGGCCGGCCGCTGCCCGACGGCGAGGAAGGCGAACTGGTGCTCACCACCCTCAGCAAGGAGGCCATGCCGATGATCCGCTATCGGACTCGCGACGTAACGACGATCTACGCCGAGCCGTGCCCCTGCGGGCGGACGATTCGCAAGATCAGGCGAATTCTCCGCCGCAGCGACGACATGTTCATCATTCGCGGCGTCAACGTCTTCCCCTCGCAGATCGAAACCGCGCTGTTGGCCGTGGATCGGACGCTGCCGCACTACCAGATCGTGCTCACGCGTGAAAAGGGGCTCGATCAGATCGAGATCCGCATCGAGGTCACGGCCGAGATGTTCAGCGATCGCGTCAGCGCGATGGAGAACCTGCAGAGCCGCATCGCCGCGCAGATCGAACGCACTTTGGGGATCCGCGCCGCCGTCAGTCTCGTCGAACCGCACACGATCCAGCGAAGCGAAGGAAAAGCGAAACGGGTGATCGACCAGCGCGAGATGTAAGCCGTGATTCTTGAATAGCGGACGGTAGCAACATGAAGATCCATCAGCTTTCGGTATTCATCGAGAACAGGCCGGGGCATCTCTCGCCGCCGATCAAGGCGCTGGCTGCGGCCGGCATCAACATCGCCACGCTGTCGTTGGCCGATACCAAGCAATTCGGCATCCTGCGGATCGTGACGCGGCAGTGGGAGAAAGCCAAGCAGGTGCTGGAAAACGCCGGCCTGGTCGTGAGCGTGACCGAAGTGCTGGCGATCGAGGCGCCCGATCGGCCGGGCGGCCTGGCCGACGTGCTCACGGTCGTCGAGGCGGCCGGCGTCGGCGTCGACTACCTCTATGCCTTCGCCGAGCAGCCCGGCGGAAAAGCCGTGCTCGTCTTCCGCTTCGACGACAGCGACCGCGCCATCGACGCGCTGACTGCCGCGGGAGTGAATGTCCTCCGAAGCGTTGAGGTGTACGGCGACGGGGATTGATGAGCCGTCGCAGAACGCGGCTGAACCGCGAGACACGGTCGTTGGAATAGCGGAATGATGGAGGGACAACAACTGTCGCGTTGTTCGCGGAGCAACACCTTCTTGAAAAGGAACGCCACTCATGACTACCCAGCGCAGAACCTTTCTGAAAGCGGCCGGCATCGGCGCCGCCGCGATGTCCGTCGGTCAACGGCCGAGTCGGGCCGCGGAAAGCCGGCAGCTCGTTGTTGGCGTGATCGGCACGGGCGGGATGGGCACGCAACACGTCCGCGCGCTGGCAACTCGCCAGGACGTTGACCTGGCCTACCTTTGCGACGCGGATCAGAATCGTCTTGCCGGCGCCGTCAAACACGTCGAGGAAGCTCGCGGCAAGGCCCCGAAAACGGTCAAAGACCTTCGGCAAATCCTCGACGACGCCTCCGTCGACGCCGTGTTTATCGCCACTCCCGACCACTGGCACGCGCCGGCGTCGATCCTGGCGCTGGATGCAGGCAAGCATGTTTACGTCGAGAAACCCTGCTGCCACAACATCCGCGAGGGCGGTCTGATGGTCGAGGCCGTCCGCCGTTCCGGCAAGCTCCTCCAGGTGGGCACGCAGAGTCGCAGCACCGCTTGCGTGGCCGAGGCCATCCGCCGCGTCCACGCCGGCGAGATTGGCGAGGTCTTGGTGGCCAAGGCATGGAACAGTCAGCGGCGGGGATCGATCGGCAAGACGCAGCCGAGCGACCCGCCCGCCCATCTCGACTACGATCTTTGGCTCGGTCCGGCCCCGGAAGTTCCTTTCCGCGCCAACATGCTGCCGGCAATCTGGCGGTGGTGGTATGATTTCGGCTGCGGCGACATCGGTAACGACGGAGTTCACGACATCGATGTCGCCCTGTGGGGATTAAACCCCGGAGTCCACCCGACGACGGCCGCCTGCCTGGGTGGCAAGTACTTCTTCGACGACGACCAGCAGTTCCCCGACACCCAGTACGCCGTCTTCGAATACCCGCAGGATGGATCGTCCGGCAAGAAGAAGCAGTTGATCTTCGAGCAGCGGATCTGGTCGCCCTACGCGCAGGAGGGCTATTCCAACGGCGCCGCGCTCTACGGAGAGGAAGGAATGCTATTGATCGGCCATACGAGCGGCTGGAGACTGTACGGGCCGCGCAACAAACTACTCGCCGAACAAATCGGCCGCTGTGATCTGCCGGCCCACCACCAGAACTTCTTCGACTGCATTCGCGGCGATCAGAAGCGGCTTAACGCCGACGTAACGTCCGGTCATCGCGCGGCCACCGTGGTCCACTTGGCGAACATAGCGGCCCGGATGGGGCGGGCGCTGCAGTTCGACCCCCAAACCGAGAAGATCGTCAACGACGCTGAGGCCAATGCCCTCGTCGCCCGAGAATACCGCGACGGCCACTGGGCCGTGCCGCGAGCCTGACAGGGCATTCAGAGGGTCTCGCCCTCCGCCGGCGCCCCGGTGAGGACGTACGGCCCCGAATCGGTCATGGCGATTGTGTGCTCGAAGTGGGCGCTGGGACGCCCGTCGGCGGTGACCTGTGTCCAATGATCGCGCAATGTCCGCGTTCGTTTCGTGCCCATGTTGACCATTGGTTCCACGGCGATCACCAGCCCCGGGACAAGCCGGAAATCGCCGCCGCGCCGCAACTGGTCGCTGGCGAAGTTGGGCACCTGCGGATCTTCGTGCATGTCGCGGCCGATGCCGTGGCCCACGAAGGCTTCCACAACGGTAAAGCCGCTCTGCTTGACATACGCTTCCATGGCGGCGGCCACTTCGCTCCAGTAAGAACACTTTCCCATCATGTCGACAGCTAGATCAAGCGTTCCTTTGGTGACGTCCAATAGCCGTTGAACCTCCGGATGGACCCGACCGATGGGGAGCGTTACCGCCGCGTCGCCGCACCAGCCGTCGAGCTTGCAGCCGGTGTCGAGGCTGAGAATATCCCCTTCGACGAGTTTCCGCCGCCCGGGGATGCCGTGGACGACCTCCTCGTTGATCGAGGTGCAGGTTACGGCCGGAAAGGGAACCTTACCCGGCACACCCTTGAACAGGGGCGAAGCCTTGTGCTGGCGAAAAAAGTCCTCAATCGCCCCGTCGATCTGGCCCGTCGTCACACCGGGCTTGGCCATCGAGGCCGCCAGCCGATGCGCCTGCCAGACGAGCAGCCCGGCCTTTCGCATCATGCCGATCTCTCGACTCGACCTGAGAATCTGCACGTTTCCCCCCTGACGCCTCAGCGGGCCAACTCGTCCAGGGCGGCCTTCAGGCGATCAAAGACCTCTTCGACGCTCCCCAAACCGTCCACCGTCGTCAAGAGGCCCTGCTTGCCATAGTAGTCCAACAGCGGCTCCGTCTGCTCCCGATAAGCCACCAACCGCTGTCGAATCACCTCGGGCTGGTCGTCGGCTCGGCCGCGTCCGGCAAGGCGGCGGAAAAGTTCCTCTTCCGGCACCCGAATCTCCAGCACCACATCCAGCGGAGTGCCGCCGGCCGCCAGCGTCGCATCGAGCGACTCCGCCTGCGCGATCGTCCGGGGGAAGCCGTCCAGCAGATATCCCTTCCGGCAGTCGGGCTGCTGGAGCCGTTGGCTGATGATCCGGACGATGAGTTCGTCGGGCACCAACTCGCCGCGGGACATGTACTGCTCGGCCTCTTGGCCGACCTCGGTCTTGGCGTCGCGCGCGGCCCGCAACATGTCGCCGGTCGAGAGATGGGCCAGTTCGTACGTCCGGACCAACTGCTCCGCTTGCGTCCCTTTGCCGGCGCCCGGCGGCCCGATGAATACGATGCGCATGATGTCTGATCCTTGAGTTACGGGTCCGCCGACGTCCTCATCACCTAGCCGGCGCTCAGGTTTTCTCCAACAGGCCGCGATAATTCCTCATCACCAGGTGGCTGTCGATCTTCTGTACGAGATCGAAGGCCACGCTCACGGCGATCAACAGCCCCGTACCGCCGTAGAAACTGGCGATGTTGTAGTCGACGTTCATCCAGGTGGAGACCAACGTGGGAATGACCGCCACGACGGCGAGAAATCCGGCCCCGACGTAGGTGATCCGAACCATCACCTTCTCGATGTAGTCCGCCGTGCGGCGCCCCGGGCGGTAGCCGGGGATGAAGGTACCGTAATTCTTCAGATTGTCGGCCATGTCCTTGGGGTTGAACGTGATGGCCGTCCAGAAGTAGCAGAAGAAGTAGATCAAGCCGACGTAAAGCACATTGTAGACGAACGAATCGCCGCGCTGGAACGAATCGCTCAGCATCTGCAACCAATCCGAATCGAACCGGCGGGTGAGCCATCCGAACGCAACCGAGGGAAACAGCAACAAACTACTGGCGAAGATGATCGGCATCACGCCCGCCTGGTTCACCCGCAGCGGCAGGTACTGCCGGGTGCCGCCGAAAACGCGGCGGCCGCGGACATGCTTGGCGCTTTGCGTCGGAATCCGCCGCTGGCCCAGCGTGATAAACACCACGCCCGCGACAACCCCGACAAACAGCACCGCGAGAACCAACAGCGACTCCACCCCCAATTGCCCCCCGGCGGCGCCGAGTTCAATGCCCCCCTCGAACATCGGCGAAAGTAGTTGCCAGCCGGCGGCCGGCATACTGGCGAGAATACCGGCCATGATCAACAGGCTGATCCCGTTGCCGATACCGTATTCATCAATCTGTTCGCCAAGCCACATCAGGAACGTCGTGCCCGCGGTCATGGTCAATACGGCGGTGAACTGCCAGGCGAAGCTCAATCGCCCGGCGGCCGTGAGAAACTCCTCATGCACCAGGCCGTTGGCAACGAGAAATCCGACGTAGAACCAGCTCTGTCCGATACAGAGCACAACCGTCGTATAGCGGGTGTATTCGTTGATCTTCTTGCGACCGCTCTCCCCCTCCTTTTGGAGCTTCTCCAGCGGCCCCCAGACGCTGGCCAAAAGCTGGAAGATAATCGAGGCGGAGATGTACGGCATGATTCCCAGGCCGAAGATAGTGGCCTGGCTGAGTTGGCTGGCGCTGAACACGGCCACCTGCTGCAGTACGCGCCCCAGGCCGCCCTCATCCTGCCGTTCGAAGAAGGCCGTCATCTGGTCCGTATCGACGATGGGCAGCGGAATCTGCCAGCCGATGCGGTAGATGGCCAAAAGAAACAGCGTCAGAAGGATTTTCTGCCGCAGTTCCGGGATGGTGAAAATGACGCGAATCTTTTCCCACATCGCTCAATCCATCCTGTTGGCTCCCGCGATCGGGCGCGGAAGCGCGACGACGGAAGCGGGCTCTAGACCGCAGATTCTTACAACTTCTTCGCGTGGTTTCGCAACGGCGTGCCGATCACGCGCCGCAACCGTCGCCTATCTCTTTTTTCCCTGTTTATTCTTGACCACCGGCTTCTTACCCGGCAAGGTGATCGCCTCGCCTCCGGCCTGCTGAATCTTCTCCAAAGCAGAGCCACTGAAACGGTGGGCGGTGACTTTAAGACTCTTCGTCAGATCGCCGTCGCCGAGGATCTTCAAGAGGTCGAAACGTCCCTTGAGCAGTTTCTTCGCCTCCAGCGACGCGAGGGTCACTTCCTCCCCGCTCTCGAACGCCTCGTTCAGCGCGGACACGTTGACCGTGGCGACGCTGGGAGCAAACTTGTTGAAGAATCCGCGCTTGGGGACTCGCCGCACCAGCGCCATCTTGCCTCCCTCGAACACGGCCGGTTGAGACCAACCGTGGCGTGCCTTCTGGCCCTTGTGGCCGCGACTGGCCGTCTTGCCGTATCCGGATCCGGGACCGCGACCGATGCGACGCCGCTTCTTGTGCTTCTGAATACCACGATGGACGTCGTTCAAATTCATGACAGCGAGACTCCCCGAAGCCGTTCAACCTCGTTGCGTGAGCGAAGCTTGAGCAAAGCGTCAATGGTCGCCTTAACGAGGTTGTGCGGGTTGCTGTTTCCGTAACTCTTGGTGAGAATGTCGCCGATGCCGCACGCCTCGCAGACGGCACGCACCGCCGCTCCGGCGATCACTCCGGTGCCGGGCGACGCCGGTACGAGCACGACGTGAGCGGCACCGAACCGGCCTTTAATCTCGTGCGGGATCGTCGAGCCCTGCAAGCCGACCTCGACCATGTTTCGCGAACCGTCTTTGACGGCCTTTTCGACCGCCGGCGGAACCTCATTCGCCTTTCCGTAACCCCAGCCGACCTTGCCGCGGCCGTCGCCGACCACCACCAGAGCCGTGAAGCTGAAGCGCCGCCCTCCTTTGACCACGGCGGCGCACCGCCGGATCTTGACGACCTTGTCTACCAGTTCCCCGCGCGTGGATGTTTCCGTAGCCATATTTCAACCAATGGATGTAGGTGTCGCGTGTGCGCTAAAACTCCAGCCCCGCTTCGCGCGCCGCAACGGCCAGCGCCGCGACGCGTCCGTGGAACTTGTACTCGCGGCGGTCCAAGGCCACTCGCTTGATGCCGGCCGCGCCGGCGCGCTCGGCGATCAGCTTGCCGACAACCGTCGCGGCCGCCACATTCCCGCCGTACGACCGCTGGTCCCGGAACGCCCGTTCGACGCTGCTGGCCGACGCGAGAACCCGGCCCGCCTCGTCGTCGATGATTTGAACGTAAATGTGCTTACTGCTGCGGAAAACGCTCATCCGTGGACGCCGCTTTTCCAGCGTCGTCTGCCCGGAGTCCCACCGCAGCCGGTTCCGAACGCGGAACCGGCGACGTTCTCTTTGCTTGGCAACACGCTTGATCTGTTTCACTTGATAACTCGCTACCTGTTGGGCGCCACGGCAAACGGCTCTTCCCGAAGCCCGCTCGCGCCAGGTTACTTCGCCATGACCTTGCCTTGCTTGCGGCGTACCGCTTCGCCATCGTAGCGAATGCCCTTGCCCTTGTAAGGCTCGGGCTTCCGCAACGCGCGCGTCTCCGCGGCGAACTGCGTCACCTGCTGCTTGTCGATCCCTTTGATCAACACGTGCTGCTGGTCCGGACAGCTAACCGTCAAACCGGCGGGGATCGGTTTCTGCAGCTCGTTGGCCAGCCCGACGCGTAGCTGCAACACATTGTTTTGAACCGTCGCGACATAGCCGACGCCGACGATTTCCAACTTCTTCTCGTACCCCTTCGACACGCCAACCACCATATTCTGGATCAGCGCCCGGGTCAGTCCGTGCAGGGCCCGCGACTGCCGCTGGTCGTCGATGCGCGAGACGACCAGATGCTTGGCGCCCGCATCGATGGTCAGCGAAACTTCCGGCCGGAAGGTCCACTCGAGTTTTCCCAAAGGGCCCTCGACCCTCACGGTCCGATCGGCGACGCTTATCGTCACGCCGGCTGGGATGGCCACCGGTTTGTTTCCAAGTCGCGACATATCAGTTCACCTTCCTCACAGGCACATCTTTTCGCCGGCCGACGGGTTCACCAGATCTCACAGAGCACCTCTCCGCCCAAATTCCGCTGGCGGGCTTCGCGGTCGCTCACCACGCCCCGGCTCGTGCTGATGATCGAAATACCGAGCCCGTTGAGCACCGGCTTCAGCTTGGCCGAGCCGCTGTAGACGCGTCGGCCCGGTTTACTGACGCGGCGGATGTGGCGGATCACGCGCTCCCCGTTGGGCCCGTACTTCAAGTGGATACGGATCTGGCTGGATGGATTCGACTCCACCTCTTCCCAGTCCCAGATGTATCCTTCGCGTTTGAGGACTTCCGCCAGTCCGCGTTTTACCTTGGACAGCGGCAAATCCACGTGCTGCCGCTCGACGCGCACTGCGTTGCGGATGCGGGTCAACATGTCGGCGATCGGGTCGGTCATCATGATGTCTGGGGTCCCTTTACCAACTCGCCTTTTTCACGCCGGGGATAAGACCTTCGTCGGCCAACTTGCGGAAGCAGATCCGGCACGTGCCGAACTTGCGGTAGACCGCGCGGGGGCGGCCGCAAAGTTTGCAGCGGTTCTCCCGCCGCGTGGAAAACTTCGGCTTGCGATTCGCCTTGGCGATTTTCGATTTGCTTGCCATAGCGGTTCCTGTTTATTCCTAATGTTGGAGCTGCTGCTGATCCGTGCGGAAGGGCATTCCGAACAGCCGGAGCATCTCACGCGACTCCTCGTCGCTGTCACCAGACGTGACAATGGTGATATTCATGCCTTGCGGGCGGGTGAACTTGTCCGGATTCAGCTCCGGAAAAACCAGCTGTTCGGCGAGGCCGAGGCTGTAATTGCCGTGACCGTCGAAGCCGTTGGGATTGAGCCCGCGAAAGTCCCGCACCCGCGGCAGCGCCAGCGAGATGAGCCGATCGAGAAACTCGTACATCCGCCGATTTCGCAAAGTCACCCTGCAACCGATCGACATCCCTTCGCGGAGCTTGAAGCCGGCGATCGACTTGCGGGCGATGGTGACAACCGGCTTCTGGCCGCTGATCTGCGTGAGCGCGTCGACCGCCTCCTCGAGATGCTTCTTCTCGCCGATAGCGCTGCCCACGCCCATGTTCACGACAACCTTCACCACCCGCGGCAGCGAATGGCGGTTGGTCCGCCCCAAACGCTCTACCAGCGCGGGAAGGATTTCTTTCTGATAACGGTCTTGCAGTCGCGTGGTCGTATTCATAGCCGGTTTCTACTTCTTCGCGTGACTTGCTTTTGCCGGGGCGATCTGCCCGTTGCCCGCCCCGCACTTCTTGCAGAAGCGTTCCTTGGAGCCGTCTTCGAGGAACCGTGCTCCGGCGCGCGTTGCCTTGTTGCAGGCATTGCAGACCAGGGCGACCTTGGACAGCGCAATCGGCATCTCTCGCGAGAGTCTCCCCCCTTGCGGATTCCGCTGGCTCCGCCGCACGTGCTTGAAAACACGGTTGACGCCTTCCACGACAACCCGACCTGTCGCCCGGTTCACCCGCAAAACTTTCCCTCGGGCTTTCCGGTCGTCGCCGGCAATCACTTCCACGGTATCTTTGACACGTATGAGCATCATACTACCTCGTTGGCGAGGCTCACAATTTTCATGAAGTTTCGTTCACGCAGTTCTCTGGCCACCGCGCCGAAAATGCGCGTGCCGCGAGGATTCTTTTCGTTATCGATGATCACCGCGGCGTTGCCGTCGAAGCGGACGTAACTGCCGTCCGGCCGCCGCGTCGATTTGCGGCACCGCACGATGACCGCCCGCACAATGGCGCCCTTCTTGAAATCGCTGCCGGGAATCACGCTCTTAATGCTGCAGACGACGACGTCGCCGAGGCCCGCGACCCGCCGTCGCGACCCGCCAAGCACCTTAAAACACATCAACTCTTTGGCGCCGGTATTGTCGGCCACGTTGAGCCGGGTTTGCATCTGAATCATGGCTGTTCCGTTCCCTTCCAAGCCCGTTCGACGGCCGGGCGCCGCACACGATCACTTCTTCAGTCGGACTGCTGTTCGGTTTCCGCGCGACTTGCGGCCCGCATGGCCGCCACGTCCACCAGCCGGCTCTTGGTCAGCACGCGAACCAGGCTCCACCGTTTCGTTCGAGACATCGGCCGCGCTTCGGTGATTTCCACGGTATCGCCGACGTGCGATTCGTTCTCTTCGTCGTGAATGTAGCAAACCGTCCGCCGCCGGAGAAACTTGCCGTACTTCGGGTGTTTCACCAGCCGCGGGATCTCGACACGGCGCGTCTTGGCGGTCTTGTCGCCGGTTACCACGCCCACTGCAACTCGCTTCGGCATCGTTCTCGGTTTCCTTCGGCCTCGCCGCATCCGCTATTACGGAGCGGGCGAGACGCAATTACGCCTTGGTATTCTGGCCTTGCTCCAGGGCCTTGGCCGACTGCCGGGCCCGCTCGGTCTGAATCGTTTTAATCCGCGCGATCAAGCGGCGGTGCTTGCGCAACTCGCTGGGCGCGTCGAGGCGCTCCGTCTGCGCCTGCAGTCGCAACCGAAAGAACCTCTCGGTCGTCTCCTTCAGCGTCAGATCCAACTGTTCGCTGCTCATCTCGCGAAGTTCGCTAGCCTTGGTCATCGTTCCACTCCGGTCTGGATTGCCTCTGGCGGCCGAATGGTGCGGCGCGTTACACGGGTCGCCTGCGAACGAAGCGGACACGGACGGGCATCTTGTGAGCCAGTCGCGTGAAGCAGAGTTTGGCGGCCTCTTCGGTAACGCCGCCAATCTCGTACAGCACGGTGCCCGGCTTGATCACCGCGGCCCAGTATTCCGGTTCGCCCTTCCCCTTGCCCATGCGCGTTTCCAACGGGATCGACGTAATCGGCTTGTGGGGAAAAACCCGAATGTACAACCGCCCTTCGGTGCGCAGATACTGCTGCGCGGCGATACGACCTGCCTCGATCGTCGACGCGCTGAGCCATCCGCCCTGTATCGCCTGCAGCCCAAAATCGCCGAAGACGACCCGGTTCCCGCGGGTGGCGTCACCTTTTATACGACCTCTTTGGCTTTTTCGGTGCTTGACCCGCTTGGGCATCAACGCCATCGGTATCTACCTCGCTAAAAGTACCCTGATTGATCCATACCTGGACGCCGATATGTCCCTGAGCGATCATCGCCTCGGTAAAGCCGTAGTCGATCTTCGCACGCAGCGTCGACAGGGGGATCGACCCGGCGATCTGCTTCTCCCGGCGAGACATCTCGGCACCGCCTAACCGGCCAGCCAACTGGATCTTGATCCCCTTGGCGCCGGCTTCCATGGTTTGTTCGATTGCCCGCTTCATCGTTCGGCGGAAACTCGCCCGTTTACCCAGTTGCTCGGCGATATCCTCCGCGACGAGCTGCGCCACGACTTCCGGGCGAGTGACTTCCTCGATCTTGATGTTGATCCGCCGGCCGGTGAGCGTCTGCAACTCCTTTTGGAGTTCTTCCACCCGCTCCCCTTTGCGACCGATCAGCACGCCCGGCCTGGCCGAGAAGAGAATCACCTTCACTTCGTCGCGAGTCCGCTCGATCTCGATCTTGGCGATCATCGGATACATGGCCCTGCCGGATCGCTCCTTCCGCTTCTTGACGAAGTCGCGGATCTTCTTGTCTTCGATCAGCAGTTCGGCGAATTCCTGTTTCGACGCGTACCAGCGGCTCTTCCAGCCGACCATGACACCGGTGCGAAACCCGATTGGATTGACTTTTTGACCCATAATTTGTCGCTCTCGTCCAGCCCGACCGGGAGGAACCTCACCCGGTGTCGGACGCCAAGTGTTTGGAGGTTCTTATTCCAGGGCCACGTGAATGTGGGACATGCGCTTCTTGATGACCGAGGCCATGCCGCGGGCATGCGGCCGCATGCGTTTGAACATCGGGCCCCCGTCAATCTGCACCTCGGCGATCATCAGATCACCGAGGTTCGGCGCACGCCTATCTTCCGCGTTGGCCAGCGCGCTGCGAATCACCTTCTCGAGCATCCGCGCGCCGCGCTGCGGCTGATAGCGCAATATATCCAGCGCCTCATCGGCAAACTTCCCCCGAATCAGATCCGCCAGCGCCCGGACCTTCCGCGGACTGATGCGAGCATATCGATGATGAGCCTCGTACGCCATAAATAATTCCTCGACACGCCGCCGGGTAGATCGTACCGACGCCACCGGGGCGACTCTTTCGCTGTTTACCGTTTACCCTTTCCGCCGTGACCGCGGAAGGTTCGCGTGGGGGCGAACTCTCCCAGCTTGTGGCCGACCATTTCTTCGGTCACAAACACCTTCATATGCACTTTGCCGTTGTGGACCATGAACGTGTGGCCGACGAACTCCGGCACGACGGTACACGCCCGCGCCCAAGTCTTGATCGGCTGCTTCGTTCCGTCTTCGTTCTGCCGCTCCACCTTCAGGAAGAGCTTTGCATCGACGTATGGTCCTTTTTTGAGCGATCTACCCATGGTCGCCTGCCGTTATGCTTCCCAGGATTGGAGTCAGATTTTCAGTTGCCCGTATCGCCTCGATCGCCGGCGCCGCACGATGGCCCGGTTCGAAGCCTTGTGCCGGTTCCGCGTTCTTCCGCCCTTGGCGGATTTGCCGGTCGGACTGACCGGATGGCGGCCGCCTTTGGTGCGCCCTTCGCCACCACCGTGCGGATGGTCGATGGGGTTCATCGCCGTGCCTCGGACATGCGGCCGCCGGCCCAACCAGCGTTTTCGCCCCGCCTTGCCCAACTCGATATTCATATGATCGGCATTGCCGATCGCGCCGATGGTGGCCCGGCAAGCCGCCGGAACGCGGCGGATCTCGCCGCTGGGCAGGTTGATCTGCGCCCAGCCGGCGTCGCGAGCCGCCAGAACCGCACTCGCGCCGGCCGACCGGCAAAGCACGCCGCCCCGCCCCGCCTGCATCTCAATATTGTGAACGCTTGTACCCAAAGGAATCGCCGCCAAGGGCAGGCAGTTGCCCACCGTCGGGGCCGCGTCGGCGCCGCTGACGACCCGATCCCCCGCCTTCAATCCACCCGGGGCGAGGATGTAGCGTTTCTCGCCATCGACGTAGTGGAGCAAGGCGATCCGCGCGCTGCGATTGGGGTCGTACTGGATCGAATGAACCAGTGCGGGGACGCCGTCCTTGTTTCGCTGGAAGTCGATCACGCGGTACTGCTGCTTGTGTCCGCCCCCGCGGTGCCGGGCGGTGATTTTGCCCTGGTTGTTCCGGCCGCTGCTTCGCGTTTTCGGTCGAAGCAGGCTCTTGGGAGCCTCGGCCCCGGGGGTCAAGTCCTTGAAGTCGCTGACACTGGCTCGGCGACGGCCCGGCGAGGTCGGATTGTATCGTCGAATCCCCATGGTAATCTCTTTTAAGTTCTCAGAAGAAGTTGATCCGATCCTCGGAGTCGAGTTTCACGATCGCCTTTTTCCAGTTCTTGGTGTGCCCCGTCTGGTACCGATAGCGGCGAGGTTTGCCGCGACGGTTTTGGGTATTCACGCGCACCACCGTCACGTTGAACAAATCTTCGACGGCCCGGCGGATGTCGTCCTTCGAAGCCAGCGGGTTTACCTCGAAGGCGTACGCGTTGATCCGCTCCGCCTTGTTGAAACCTTTTTCGGTAACCAGCGGGCGGAGCACGATCTGGTGCGGCGCCAATTCCAGTTTTGTTTTGGTAATGTCGCGGGCCATGACCCGTATCCCTTCTCTCACGATGATTGCTTCGCCCCGACGACTTTCTGCCGAAACGCGTCGAGCGCGGCCTTCGTCATCAAGACGCGGCGGGGAGACAACAGCGCCAGCGCGTTCAGGTCGGAAACCGGCAGGACCGAAACGTCAGCGAGGTTCCGGACGCTCTTGTACACGTTCACGTCGTAACCGGCTACGGCCACCAGCAGACGCGAGCCGCCGATCTTCAACGCCGTGAGGATCGTGGCCATCTCTTTCGTCTTGGGCTGCTCGAAGGCCAGATCGTCGATCAGAGTAATTTCGTTGTCGGCAATTCGGGAAGCCAGCGCCATCCGCGTGGCCAACCGGACCGCCTTTTTCGGCAATCGGTACGACCAGTCTCGCGGCTGCTTGGAATGGATATGACCGCCTCCCCGCCGCACGCCGCTACGGCGAGACCCGGCCCGGGCGTTGCCGGTCCCTTTCTGCCGGTACATCTTCTTGGTCGTCCCCGCCACTTCCGAACGACCCTTGGTCTTAGCCGTCCCCTGGCGAAGATTCGACTGGTACATGACGACCACATCGTGCAGCAATTGCTTGCTGATCCGCGGCGCCAACTCCACCGGGTCGATTTCGTAACTGCCGACCTCGGCTCCGGTTCGATCGTAAACAGGCAAGCTTACCATAACTTCGTGACCGATACGTTTGTGTCGCTGACTGTTGCGGAACCTCACCGCGATCCCGCCGTCTTTGCCAAGTTCTTCTGTTGGGCTATTCCCGCGCCGCCGGTACGGGAAGCTTGTTGGTCGGGCGAACCATCACATAGCCGCCGTTGGGGCCGGGAATGGCGCCATGGACGAGCAGGAGGTTGTTCTCCGCATCAATCCGGACGACCTTGAGATTGCGGGCCGTACAACGCGCCGCACCGTAATGCCCAGCCATCCGCCTCCCCTTGGGGACGCGGCTTGGATACGCGCTGCAGCCGATACTGCCCACGTGGCGGTGGACCTTCTTAACGCCGTGCGTCGCACGCTGGCCGCTGTAATTGTGCCGCTTCATCGCGCCCGCCGTACCGCGACCCTTGCTGGTGCCTACGACATCAACGGACAATATCCCCTCGAAAACGCCGACGCCGATTTCCTGGCCGACTTCAACGCCTTCAACCGGGGCGCGAAACTCGCGGATCAGACGCTGGGGTTCGCAGTCGGCTTTGCCGACGGGGGCGATGCCGGCAGAATTGCGGCTCCGCTGACGTTTGCTGTCAAGACTGGCGACGTGGCCGCGTTCGCTGCGGCGGGCAAGTCGGCGCGGCTTATCGAGAAAGCCTAGCTGCACAGCCTCGTAGCCGTCGCGCTCGATTGTTCGAACCTGGAGCACAGGGCACGGGCCGGCTTGGATCACGGTGACCGGAATGACCGCACCAGCGGAATCGTAGATTTGCGTCATCCCGACCTTACGGCCGAGTATTCCAAATGCCATCGTTCTTGCCTTTGCCTTACGTCGCCCACGGGAACTTCCGACTTAGAGCCGGGTTTGCCCGCGTAGCATCCGCCGCATAGTGTTTCCTAAACAAACGCCCCCGGCTGCACAATCGATGAGGGGCTAGTGCCTTGTCGTCGCCTTAATCTTGATATCCACGCCGGCCGGAAGGCTCAACTTATTGAGCGCTTCAATGGTCTTAGCCGTCGCCTGCATGATGTCGATCAGCCTCTTGTGGGTCCGTATCTCGAATTGCTGCCGAGCTTTCTTGTCGACATGCGGACTGGAGAGGACGGTATACCGCTCAATTCGGGTAGGAAGCGGAATGGGCCCATGAACGACCGAGCCGGTCCGCTTCGCCGTATCCACGATTTCCGACGCGCTCTGGTCGAGCACGGCGTGATCGTAAGCCTCCATTCGGATGCGGATGATTTCGTTCGTTTGACCAGCCACAGATCGTCTCCCGGGAAACTCCCAGTCCAACTTGCCAAAGACACCTTCCGACGCCCGAAATGGCGGAAACCACAAATCCTAACGTGTTCTCAAACCAATGTCAACGGACGCGGGCGAGAAATTCGTTGGGCGTTGGGTGGCGGTGGCTGTTCTTGAGCGGCGAATGATAACCAAGCTCCCGCTCGGCAAGCGGGCGCTACCGCAAGTCCCAGACCCGGTATGTCTTATACCGTTGCGCCCCACCCTTCTCCAGGCTGCCGCGCGACAGGGCGTTCGATTCCAATACCCAGGAAAACTCTGCTTCGCGAACGCCCCACTGGACCGCTTGCGGGATTAAGCCGCCTAGCAGGACGAGCCCAACCCCCAGTAATTGGTACTCAGGCAAAACATTGGCGCTGAGAATTCGCACGCGGGGAATACGGTGTTTCTGCCGCAAGAGGCGGATGGCGCCGAATGGGAAAAGCCGGCCGTCGATTTTTTTGATTCGCGGATTGTAGTCAGGCAGGCAAAGCACCGCGCCGACCAATTGGCCGTCGATCTCGGCCCCCAGGGCAAGCTCCGGCACGATCAGGTGGCGGAGGCTCTTGGCCGCGTGTCGGACCTCGGCCGACGTCATTGGCACAAACCCCCAGGTATTGGAGAGCGAGCGATTGAAAACGCCTAAAAACAGTTCCACGTCCTCGAGAAACCGCTTGCGGTTCAGCGGACGCAGAACTACTCCCAACCGTTCGGTAATCTGCTCGCTGTTGCGGCGGTACTTGGCCTGGATCGCCGGCAGCATATCGATTTGGCCCCAGTAGGCGTAGAGATCCTGCGCCTTGCCGAACCCGCAGGCTTCCATGAGCCGGGGATAATAAGGCGGGTTGTAGGTCATCATGAAGGTCGGCGGCGAATCGAAGCCTTCGACCAGCATTCCCACCTCGTAGCTTAAGGACGGATTCATCGGCCCCCGCAGCGACGTAAGACCGCGGTCGGCGTGCCATTGCCTTACGGCGTTGAACAGCGCCGCCGCCAAAACCGGATCGTCCTCGCACTCGAAAAAACCGAAGAAGCCCCGTTGGTCGTTGTACCGCTCCAAATGGCCGTGGTCGATGATGGCGGCAATTCGTCCGCAAGCCTCACCGCCGCGTTTTGCCAGAAAAGTCTGGCACTCGTTCCGTTGGTAGAAGGGATGCGGGCGGTAGCCGACCAACTCCATCTGGTTACGGCGCAACGGCGGGATCCAGTTGGGATCACCGCGATAGATTTGCCACGGCAGATTGAGAAAACTCTTGCGGTCGGCTCGGGTGGATACCGGCACGACGGTGACATCAGACATTGAAGCAGTCATTTGCGGGCCGGTCGTCTCTTGCTTTCCGGTAGGCTACCGGGTGTGCTTGAAGTTTCGGCAATTTGTCAAGAATAGGCAAGGCAGGCCGATGCCCCGAGCGTCGGCCTGCCCTGATTGCGCAATAGGTCGATGAAGGGAGCACCGGTGGGGCGCATCCGAACGAAACGGCTCACCACGGTCCGCGAATGTAATAGACGCCGAACTGGTCGGTGCTGGAAGGCCAGGCCGGAGTCGGATAGATCGCCGCAGGGCCGTAAGGACCGGGCACGGCGTAATTGACGCCGAACTGCGGTCCGATAGGCGTGACGTGCGTGGCGCCGACGCCCCAACCCCAGTGTGTCTGCTTTTCCGCGGTGGGCGGAACGACTTGGGCCACGGGCATGCCCCACATGGTGTGGTAATACGGGGCGTGCCAGGCACCGCCGTAGGTTCCATCGGAGAAGCCGCCGTAGCCTGCTCCCCGGCAAGGCAAACCGTGGATCCACGCCGACGCCGTGTTTGTCGCGCCGAACGTGACCAGAGCCAGTAACGCTACCATCAAGAATGGTCGCTGATTCATCGGAAGGAATTCCTTTTCAGGCTGGAGCCGCCGCACAGCCGGGTATGAACGACCGGCTTTGCAACGCTCGATTGTTCTGGAGTTCTTACGGGTTAGTGCCACCAAACCGACGTTCGAGTCACACCGCTGGGATGAGGGGTAAAATAAACGCGACGGTGCGGGTAGAGGAATTCGTGCGGATTCAGCGGTTGATACGTGATGACGGTATGCCCGACCCAGGGCGGCGTTGGCCGCGGACAAGGGTACATCTGTGCTCCCAGGCCCACGCCGGGGGCGACATAGTAATTGTAGGAAGGCATCTGCGCCTGGACGGCTGCGGTGTCGGAAAGCACGACATAACTGGCAGCCAACCCCACGGCGACCATCAGCACCATGCGGATTCGTTTCGAAACCATGGATCGCTCCTGAAAAAACGTGCGGGAGTTCTGTGCAATGTGTTGGGTCTCCCATGATTCGTCGGCTTGAGCCCGTATCGCGGGTGAATCTTTATACGCCGGATGCGCCGATCATAGCGTCCACGCCGCCGGCAGCGGGAAAACCGCCTGGGTATCCGCCGGAAGATCCGCTATAATCGGCACATTCGGACATCGCGGCAGACGACCGCCCCGGCCTCGCCTCCCCGGCCGGTATGACCCATCTCAAGTACGCTACTCGCGCAGGGAGCCTCCAGCTTTGCAGAAGACGACGCGACTTGCCGGAACGTCGAGCGACATGGACGATGATTCTGCTCTCCTCACTGACAAAGAGGGGGGAGAGGCTCAGTCGAACGGCCAAAAGCCCTCCGCCAACGGGGCACCGCGGCGGCATCGCGCCACGGCGGAGTCGATGGCGGCCAGCCAGCGGGATATCTCGGTCAGCGAGTTTTTCGCCAAGAACCGGCATTTGCTAGGGTTCGACAACCCCCGCAAGGCGCTGCTCACAACCGTCAAAGAGGCTGTCGACAACGCCTTGGACGCGTGCGAAGAAGCCGGTATTTTTCCCGAAATTTGGGTCCATATCGAGACGACCGGCACGAATCGCTTCAAGGTGGGGGTTCAAGACAACGGCCCCGGAATCTTGAAGAAGACGATTCCGATGATTTTTGGAAAGCTGCTCTACGGCTCGAAGTTCCACCGCTTGCGCATGAGCCGCGGCCAGCAGGGCATCGGCATCAGTGCGGCCGGGATGTATGGTCTGCTGAGCACGGGCAAGCCGGTGAAGATTATCTCGCGATTCTCCCCGCGCAAGCCGGCCCACTACTACGAGATCCAGATCGACACCAAGCACAACCGGCCAGAGATCCTCAACGGTCGCGGCGAAGGCGTCGACATTCCGCCGGGCGAGAAGGGTCGCGAGGCGATCGAGAAGCACGAGATTGAGTGGATCGAGGTGGACCACGGCACCCGCGTGACCATCGAGCTGGAAGCTCGCTACCAGCGCGGCCGCGGCAGCGTTGACGAATATCTCGAACAGACGGCGATTGCCAACCCGCACGTCACCATTCACTACCACGACCCGGACGGCGGCACGAAAACCTATCCGCGCGTGGCCGAACACCTTCCGCCCGAGCCCAAGGAAATCAAGCCGCATCCATACGGGATCGAATTGGGCCGGCTGGTGGCCTTGCTCAAAGACACCCCGGCGAAGACCCTTTCGGCCTTTCTGAGCGACACGTTCACCTGCGTCAGTCCGTCGGTGGCGCGGCGGATCTGCGAGACCGCGAAGCTCAGCACGCGGGCCAACGCCAAACGGATCGGCCGCCACGAGGCCGACTCGCTCTACAAGGCGATTCAGGAAACCAAGATCAAGGCGCCGTCGACCGAGTGTGTCGTGCCGATCGGCGAGGAACTGATTCTCAAGGGACTGCACCAGGTCGTGCCGGCGGAGTTTTATGTTGCCGCCACCCGTCCGCCGGCCGTCTACCGCGGCAATCCTTTCGTGATCGAAGTCGGCCTGGCTTATGGCGGCGAGCCGACGGCGCACAAGGTTACCCGGGAAGTTCTGGAGGAACTGCTCTCGCAGAGCGACAGCCGCACCCTGCGGCAGTTCCTGGCGACCACGTTCGAAGGACTGGGGTTCGAGTCGGCCGATCGCATTCTCAAGCAGGCGAATCTGAAAACCCGCATCTCGCCGGGCAAGCTCAAGAAGCAAAGCATCGAGAAGCTCCACGAAGCGATGCGCAACGTGAACCTCAGTTCCGGGCAGTCGATGAACGTGCTTCGCTATGCCAACCGGGTTCCGCTGCAGTTCCAGGCCGGCGCTTGCGCCATTACGCAGACGATCATGCAGACGAATTGGCGCGCCTACGGCCTCAGCCAGTCGCGCGGCAGCCTGCCCAATGCCCCCGTCACGCTGATGGTCCATATGGCGAGCGTCTGGGTTCCTTTCACGAGCGAGTCGAAGGAGGCGGTCGCCTCCTATCCGGAGATCCAAAAGGAACTGCGGTTGGGTCTGCAGGCGGTCGGCCGCAAGTTGGGCATGTACGTCAAGCGGCGTCAGAAGGTGAAGCAGGAAGGTCAGCGGCGCGCGGTCTTTCTCCGTTACCTCGGCGAGGTGGCGACGGCCTGCAACCGGCTCAACGGCGCCGATCGCGACCTGCTCTACAACGACCTGCTGCGAGTGGCCACCAAGAAGACCGCCGACGCCGACCTACGTTTCGACGAAGACGGCCAGCCGGTGATCGAGGAGTCGGCCGAGGAATATGGCGAAAACGTGCTCATTGTCGACCGTGACGCGCGGGGCGGTGGGTTGGCCGTAAAGAAGGATTGAACGCTCGCGATGCCCAAGAAAGTGCGAAAAACGGCGGCCGCCGGCACGCGGCCGCCCGTCACATACACGGCGCAGGATAAGAAGACGCTTTCCCGCCTCACCGGCCTGGCCGACGGCGTGGTGCTTGCCGCCGAAAAGAACCGGGAGCCGCACGTCGATATCCCGGCGCGGACGCTCTCCAACGTCCATTACAGCCCGAAGAAGAAGATTCTCGAAATGGGCGGCAACACCAACCGGCGGCAGCTCTTCAACCTTTCGCAGGCGAAGAGCTACATGCAGACGTTGCTGGTGGCCACCGGGTGCAAGCAACTGATCGACGAAGGCAAGACCACCAGCATCCGTGGTCTGTTCTACATTCTCAAGCACACGATCGAAGGGACCAAGGAAGAGACGTTCGGCGACCAGGCCGAATGCGATCCGATCATCGAGGACGTCGAGGTGACTCTGGAGGCCCTCCGCGAGGAGTTGCACGTTTACGCCAGCAACCGCGGAACGATGGTGGGCGAACTGACGCTCATCGACACAGGCGACGAGATCGACTGCACCCGCCTCGGTTCGGGCGGCTACTCGATCCCGTCGATCTGCGAACCCGACGTGATCCAGTTCCGCAAGTGCGGCGCGAAGTTCATCCTCCACGTCGAAAAAGACACCGTCTGGCGGCGATTCAACGAAGACAAGTTCTGGCGCAAGCACAAGTGCATCCTCACGCACGGCGGCGGCCAGCCCTCGCGCGGCGTCCGGCGGCTGCTCTTTCGATTGCACAGCGAATTGAACCTGCCGGTCTACTGCCTCTTGGACAACGATCCGTGGGGATATTACATCTACAGCGTCATCAAGCAGGGATCGATCAACCTCGCCTACGAATCCCGCCGCATGGCGATTCCTTCGGCGCGATTCCTGGGGCTGCGGAGCAGGGATTTCGAACGCTGCGGGCTGTCGAAGAGCGTGCAAATCGGCTTAAACGAGACCGATCGTAAACGGGCCAAGCAGATTGCCGGTTATCCCTGGTTCCAACACAAAAAGGAATGGCAGAAAGAGATCAAGCAACTGCTCGACAACGGGTTCAAGCTCGAAGTCGAGGCGCTGATCAGCAGGGATATCAGCTACGTGACCGAGGAATACACGCCTCAGCGGCTTCAGGATAAGGATTGGCTGGACTGAGGTCCAATCGCAACATGCCCACCACCGCCGAAGTCATCCTCAAGCCGCGCAAAGCCAGTCCCTTCTTCGGCCGGCATCCCTGGGTGCTCGACACGGCCATCGCCCGCGTGACGGGCGGCCCGGCCGACGGCGCCGAGGTCAACCTGCTTTCCGACAAAGGGCAGTGGATCGCTCGCGGGCTGTTCAACAGCCGCAGCCGCATCCGGGTTCGTCTGCTGACCTGGGCTGCCGACGAGGCGATCGACGGCGCGTTTTGGCGGCGGCGTCTGGAGGCGGCGATCGCGCTGCGGCGGCAGTTGGGCTACGACCATCCGGCCGGAGCGGCCCGCCTGGTATTCAGCGAGTCGGATGGGCTGAGTGGGCTGATCGTCGACCGGTTTGCAGGGCATCTCGTAGTGCAACCGACGGCGCTGGCTGTCGCCAGACGGCTCGACGAAATCGTGCCGATTCTCGTCGATCTCGTCCGGCCGGTCGGGGTCGCGGTGCGAACCGAGCCCGGCACCGTGAGGCTCGAAGGCATGGACCTCGAGGCCGGCCAGGTCTGGGGAAAGCCGCCCGAGGACGTTGAATTCATCGAGGAGCATGGGATCCGCTACGGCGTGCAAATGCGCGACGGTCAGAAGACGGGATTCTACCTGGATCAGCGCGAAAACCGCCGCGCGGCAGCCGGTTACCTGCACGGTCGCCGGGTCTTGGACGTCTGCTGTTACACGGGCGGATTCAGCCTGGCGGCGTCGATCCTGGGCGGCGCGAAGGAGGTGATTGGGCTCGACACGAGCAAGCCGGCCGTCGCCTTGGCCCAGGCCAATGCCCAACTGAACGGCGTCGCCAATGTTCATTTTGAAACGGGCGATTGTTTCCGTTCGCTCCAGCAGAGAGTGGAGGCGGGCGAGCGGTTTGGCGCCGTGATCCTCGACCCTCCCAAGTTCGTCCGCGGGCGACACGGCGTGCCCGACGCTTTGCGGGCCTACCACCGGCTCAATCACCTGGCCGCGGATCTGCTCGAACCGGACGGCATGCTCGTTTCCTGCAGTTGTTCGGGCAGCGTCACGCGAGAGGATTTCGCGTCGATGCTTTTTGGAGTCGCCGTGAAAAGCCGCCGCGACATTCAGATCCTCGAACAACGCGCTGCGGCGCCGGACCATCCGGTGCTGGTCACCTGCCCGGAGAACCAGTACCTGAAATGCTTCATTTGCCGGGTGCGATAGGCGTCCCTCTTCGCCGCCGGGGCGATCGAAGAGGCGACCATCAGTACGGCTCATGGAGGCAATGCGCTCAGTTCGATCCTATCGAAGGAAAGCTTGCCGACGGCGCCGAACAACCCGATGGCCATGACCGCTTCGCGAGCGTCCGGGGGTACGGCGAGGGTAACGGTCTGTTTTCGCCAGGCGAACGTGCCTTGCCAGCGGCCAACGACCTGCTCGCCCGCCACCTCGCGGGCCTGGTCGTAGAACGTGACGTGGAACATCGGCGCCGGCCAGAGGCTTTCTCCCGGGAAGATCTGTTCCCCGGCTACGTAGAAGCTCAAGCGGAGTTGACGAACCTTGCGGCCGTCGACACCGAAGGCTTGCAGGGCCTGGCTGGCCCGCCCCGGGTCCGAGTTGGCAAAGCGGGCGTATCTCTCGCCCGAAGGCGCGTCGGCGCCGGATGCCAGTTCGACCTGCCGCTGATAGTACCACAGGGCCGGCTCACCGGTGGCAGCCGCGGCTTCCTCGAAATCACCGTTGTCGATGCGAGGGTTGGCCGCGTCGGGCAATACCCGCCGCGCGTCTTCCGCCCGGCCCGTCATTGGGACGAAGAACGTCGGCCGTACGGTTTCGACCTCCATCTTTCCCTTCACCTTGCTTCAGCACAGAGAGGTTCTGGCGGTAGCGCTGGCCGACCGGGATGACCATCCGCCCGCCCTCGCGGAGCTGCGCGACCAGCGCGGCCAGCAGTGGCAGGGAGACCCGAAGTCCGAAACACTTGTCGGGGGAAAGAAGCGAACGGAGAAGAGGAACCCGTAATGCCGCCTCCAAGATAATACGGTTTCCTCTTCTCTGTTCGGCCATTGTTTCTGCCCTTCTTATGCCTTGGAAAACCCACGTTTAACCGCAATGGCCAACGGCCTGCGCGGGTTGTGCCGTGGCAGGCTCTGTTGCCGCCCCCCGCGCAGGCCGTTGGCCGTTGCGGTTAAACGAGTTGGGGTGCGGCCGAAGGCCGTGCTAGATAACCGTACCTTTCGCCAAGCGGCAGGGCAAACGGCCACCCGTTGCCCGCCGCGGGCCTGGGAAAATTCGCTAGAGAATGGTAGGATCGGCTGGTTGGCGGGGGATGTCCGCACCGAGTCGGCTCTCGCGTATCGATTCGATGAAATATAGCGGCAGGAACAGCGTGGACAACGAGCAAGTGCAATCTCCTCAGGCGGGTGAGCAGCCTACGTCGGCAAATGCCAGGCGGGTCGCGGTGATCGGCGGCGGCATTTCCGGATTGGCCGCCGCGCACCGGTTATTGGAACTCGAACCCGGTTGCCGCCTGACGTTGTTCGAGAAGTCGTCGCGGCTGGGCGGAGTGCTGCGGACCGTTCACGAGGATGGCTACCAGGTCGAACAGAGCGCCGACAATTTCATCACGACGGTCCCCTGGGGGGTCGATCTTTGCCGGCGGCTCGGGCTGGCCGACCAGTTGATCCAGACCAACGCCGCCTTTCGCAGAACGTTCGTGGTCCGTAAGCGGCGGCTGTACCGGTTGCCCGACGGCTTTCTCATGATGGCGCCCACGCAAATGTGGCCTCTGGCGGTGACCCCGATCCTCAGCCCGGCCGGCAAGCTGCGGGCGGCGATGGAGTACTTCCTCCCTGCCCGCCGGGATGACGACGATGAGAGCATGGCCGATTTCGTCCGCCGCCGGCTGGGGCGGGAGGTGTTTGAGCGGCTGGTGGAACCGCTGGTCAGCGCGGTGTACGCCGCAGACATGGAGCGGCTGAGTGTGATGGCCACATTGCCCCGCTTCCGGAAGATGGAGCGGGACCATGGCAGCCTGATCCGTGCCATGCGACGGCAAATGGCCGACCGTCGCAAAGCGGCGAAATCGAACCCGGCCGGCGCCGCGGGGCTGGAAAAGCAAAGCGGCGCCCGCTACAGCATGTTCGTCACGCTTCGCGACGGCCTCACCAGCATGGTCGATGCGATCGCCTCGCGCTTGCCGCCGGGAAGCGTGAGGGGGAACACATCGATTCGAGCCCTCGAGCGAAACGGCGACGGCGGCTGGTCGCTCGTGACCGAAGACGATGCCCGCCAGACATTCGACGCGGTGATTCTGGCCACGCCCTCGCACGAAGCCGCGCGCTTGTTGCGTCCGCTGGATTCGTCGGCGAGCGAGCGACTCGCAGCGATCGAACACTCGGGCACGGCGATCGTCTCGGTCGCTTACGATCGCAGCCAGATTGCGCACCCGCTGGACGGGATGGGCGCGGTGGTGCCCTCGATCGAGCGGAGCCCGCTGCTGGCGTGCAGTTTCAGCAGCCAGAAATACGCGCATCGCGCCCCGGAGGGCAAGCTGCTGCTGCGCGTCTTCGCCGGTGGAGCGCGGGCGCCGGAAATGGCCGAAATGGAAGACGAAAGGCTGTGCCGCCTGCTCCTGGAGGAATTAGGGCACATACTGGGACTCCGCGGCAAGCCGATCTACACGAACGTCGCCCATTGGCCGGGCACGATGCCGCAGTACCACGTCGGTCATCGCGAGCGCGTCGCGGCCATCGAGAAGGGGGTGTCGGCACTCGCGAACCTGGAGTTGGCGGGCAACGCCTATCACGGTGTCGGCATTCCCAACTGCGTCCACAGCGGCGAGCGAGCGGCCGAACGGGTTCTGGGGTACGTGCCGCCGGAAGGCGATATGTCCGCAGAGGCGGATAGTTGATTCCTCAAACCGTACACGCCACGATCCAACTCGTTGAACCGCAATGGCCAACGGCCTGCGCGCGATGTGCCCTGGCGGGTTTTGTTGCCGCCTCCCGCGCAGGCCGTAGGCCGTTGCGGTTCAACGAGCCAAACATCCGCGAAGGAGATACCAAGGGACTGCTGCTGGAGATCGACGGCAATCCGATGGGCACGGAAAACAGCAGCGACAAGGCCCCGACGGTCAAGGTCGCCATCTCGGCCCCGCCCCGATTGCCGCGGTCGCCATCGTCCGCGACAACCGCTTCGTCTACACCACGGAGCCCAAGGGGAATCAGGCACGCTTCACATTCCACGACCTCGATTCCAGGCGCGGAAAGTCGGCCTACTACGTCCGCGCCTTGATCGGCGATGACGACATCGCCTGGTCCTCGCCCTTGTGGGTGAAGCGGAGTGAAGTAGCCGGAGGAAGATAGCGAGGTTTGACGGAGATCGGCGTGCAGAATGTGGCGGACAAGGGTGCCGATTTTCCAAAATCACAAGTCCCGCACCACCCGGTCGCTTTGGAGGGGTGAGGGATGAGGGACGGGCGTTGGAGGCGGAGGTGTGCGGCGCGGAGCGCGTGCGACGGTTGGCAGGGTGGGTGTGGTGCCCAAGTTGGCGATTTCTCAAATTCGAGGGCGGATGGGCGCCACGCGCTTCTGGGGGAGGAGGCACCGATTTCTCGCGCGGTTAGAGCCTTGTTTCGCAGAACGTACGGTACGCGCATGTTGGTGAGCGGGCGGCTGGGGGCGGAAGCGGACCGCGATCGCTTCCGCCGGCCGCCGGAAGAATTTGAATCATTAACCAAGTTGCCAAAGAGCTGCGGAGCCGGGCCGCGAAAAAGGTTGGGTCCGGCTCCGGGGGATGGACGTGATCGTTTGTCCACTCACCGATTGCCAGGATGGTCGATGCGGCGCGAATTGTCAAGCAGTTTTATTAGGCCAAGGGATGAAGTAGAGTCGGAATCGAGGCGGGGCAAGGGAGTTCTTAGCCATCTCGAGTTTTCTGCTTTTCGGGTTGGGCGAGACGGTCGGACGTAAGCACTTGAATTCGGTGGTGTTACGTCGGACGGCGTGCGCACAAGTTCGCACCAGTCGGAAGTCGGGTGGCTAAAAAGTCGGCTAGAGCGGCGAGGTACTGGGGAATGTTTTGGCTCGGAAGAGGAAGCGAAGGGATCGCGAAAGGACGAAAACGCGAAAGAGAAAGGAAGATGACCTTTACAGAGGTGGGTTTACGAATCCCGCTCCGGCGAGGCGGTCGCAACGTCCGGCGTCAGCGTGCCTTGCAGGACCGCAAATGCTCATCCAGCCAGGCGGCTTCCGCGTCGGACAGTGGGGGTGGCGGCGACTGGCGGTAGTCGATCAGCCGAGCGTAGGCCCCTCGCTCGTAAACGGCCGCTACGACCGCTGCCAGATCCAATGGCGCGTCGGGATCCGGCTCAAGGAGCGGCACGGGAATCGTGGGCAGTCTTTCCTGGAGTTGGACGGGCCATACGTCAACATAGGGGCGCCGACTGACGCGGCTGAGAGTGACATAGTAGGGAGCGGACGGCACGGGACGTTCCAGCGGTGGCCGATGGCCTCCGCGCAACAGGTCGATTTCGATGACGTGCGCTCCACTGCGAAGCAGTTCGCGCCGCTTGCGAAGAGTTCTCATCATATCCCGGGCAAATCTCATTCGAATGGAGGAACGCCCACCGGCAGGCCCACTCGCATAAAGAATCGGGCGAATGCTTGAGCCACATGTTCGCGATAGGGCGGCAATAGTCGAATACGCGGCGATTGTGTCGCGGCGAGGGTCTTCGCCACCGCCACATGCGTCCCGAAGAGGGAACGGAAATCGCACACCAGATAGTCCGACTCGTGACGTGGCAGTTCACACCGGTTCAGTAGCTGATATCCCGGGAGATTTCCACGGCGTAGTTCTTCGCGCCCCCGCTTGCTTCGAAAATACTGCGTTTGCTCGGCCAGTTGGTCCAACGGCCACACAGGACAAACCTGGACAATTTCCAACTTCTCGTGCGCCAGGTCGCACGACTGGCTGAGAATAACCACGTTCGCCGAATGACGCAGAAACTCGTTTGTCGGCGTGGGGCGAATGAGCGGGCAAGCCGTGAGGAAATCGCCCTGCTCAAGTTGATCGCCGCTCACCAGACCATACCACGGATACGGGTCACTCATTCGGCAAGTCCTCGGGTACGATTGCGCTGGGACGAATGACACCGGCATCCATCGTTTCCGCCTGCACCGGCTCCCAGTGAAAGGGCATCCGGAAGACGGCATCCTCTTCCACGCTCATCCAATCCGGCGCACACGGTTCGTCGGCCGGCTCTGTCAACCTGGGATCCGGGGTCGGCACGAGCGTCACGAGAACCTTCTGCCCTTCCAAGTCCAAAAGCGATTCCTGGAAACGAAGTTGGCCATCGGCGACCAGCGCCGCAAAGGTCTTAACAGTCATCGCCGTTCTCCAGGGATGGAGCATCTGCCTAAATCACAGGTAATCCACCGGTTCTGCCGGTGTTTGCTGATCTATTGTAGCAGCGCGCCGGATCCATGACCAGTTGATCGCGGTCGCGGTCGTCCGCGACAACCGCTTCGTCTACACCACGGAGCCGAAGGGGAATGAGGCCCGCTTCACATTCCACGACCTCGATTCGCAGCCCGGCAAGTCGTCCTACTACTATGTCCGCGCCTTGATCGGCGATGACGACATCGCCTGGTCCTCGCCATTGTGGGTGAAACGGAGTGAAGAAGCCGGAGGAAGATAGCGAGGTTTGACGGAGATCGGCGTGCAGAAGGGGTGAGGGATGAGGGACGGGCATTGGAGGCGGAGGTGTCCGGCGCGGGGGAAGATTGGCAAGGTGGGTGTGGTGCCCAAGTTGGCGATTTCTCAGTTTGAGGGCCGATGGGCGCCACGCGCTTCTGGGGGAGGAGACGCCGATTCCTTTTTTTGCTGATGCTTGGCTCGGAGCCAGTCCCCGTTTTGTTAGGGCCTCTTAAAGAGGTGGGTTTATGAATCCCGCTCCGCCGAAGCGGTCGCAACGTCCGGCGTCAGCGTGCCTTGCAGGATCGCAAATGCTCATCGAGCCAGGCGGCTTCCGCGTCGGACAGTGGGGGTGGCGGCGACTGGCGGTAGTCGATCAGCCGAGCGTAGGCCCCTCGCTCGTAAACGGCCGCTACGACTGCTGCCAGGTCCAATGGCGCGTCGGGATCCGGCTCAAGAAGCGGCACGGGAATCGTGGGCAGTTTTTCCTGGAGTTGGACGGGCCATACGTCGACATAGGGGCGCCGGCTGACGCGGCTGAGAGTGACATAGTAGGGAGCGGACGGCACGGGACGTTCCAGCGGTGGCCGACGACCTCCGCGCAGCAGGTCGATTTCGATGACATGCGCTCCACTGCGAAGCAGTTCGCGCCGCTTGCGAAGATACTCGTCGTGCGCCTCGTGGCCGGGTCGCTTGTTGACCGGCGAGAGAATTTCAATGGCCGTGACGAGGCGGAGTGTACCGGTCTCGTGAACCTCTACGGTGTAAATGCGCAACGGAAGTTCCATCGCGACCAGGCTCTCGACCGGCGCCGACATCACCGCGACCCCGCCGCTCCCGGGTTGCGAAGCCGTTGCCGGCTGCCAGACACCAACGTCGGGGCGTACGCTATGCGACTCGCCGATCTCGACGACCTCGTAGGTCACTCTTGGGGTCATGCGCGCAACGTACCGAGGCTGAATCACCCGGTTCAACTGCGCCCGGATCTCGTCTGCCAGTCCACCGTGGAAATCGCTCCATACTTCCGAGTGCTCGATGTAAGGGTCCATTCCGGGAAAAGGCGATGGCATATTCGAAACCTCCACTGGGCAATTGTAGTGGATCGGCGAGTGCGGGTCAAAGGCCGGCTGGCCCGGGAACGTGGCCTGCGGTCTGGCGGGACTTCTTAATCCCGTTGTGCATCAACCTCGACCATCATCTTCGCCCGTTGGACTCCGCAGCGTGAGTTGACATACGCAGTTGTCCTCGTGTACCGTGAATCGGTGATTACGAGGAAGGGATCGCACAAACCGGCGGCGGCCGTCATAGTCTCGGCACCGGTAGGCGAGGTGAGAAGTGAAGGCGGCGCGACAAAGATGGTTCCTGCTCGGCGCGGCCCTGCTCAGCGCGATCGCCGGTCTCTGCATCTTGCTGTGGTCTTGGCCGTCGGATGAATCGCGTGACAGGGCGGTACAGGGAATGTACGGCGTCGGAAACCCGTTGTTCTCCGATCCTGCCTTCTCGCCCCATGCCTCGATTGGCGACATCAAACAGGCCACGCAACGAGCGGTCGAGGAACTGGTGAGAGCGTATCCCGACGCGCCCGATGCCCGCGAGGTCTTGGCTCACTTTGAGCAATACGGGAACATCGATGGAGATGCGAGCCGGACGAGGGAAATCGCCGTCCAGACGCATCTCGGCGCAGGCCGCTGTTATTACACGCACGGGCAGGTGGAGAAAGCCATCGAGATGCTCCGCAAAGCGGCGATTCTCGACCCCGAGAACGTCCCGCCGCGGACCGAACTCCTTGCGATCTACCTGCAAAATGGTCACGAGCGCGAGGCCCTGGCCGTGTGCCGGCAACTCTGCCGTATTGAACCGGGCCAAGGCGACCACTGGCTGAAGCTGGGATTGCTCCGCGCCAGATTGGATGACTTGGAGGGCGCGCGAAGTGCGCTGAAACGTGCCCTGGCCATCGATCCGAGCAACGCCCGCTACCGGGACGCCGCCCAGTTGCTCGAAAAAGGCGAATAGCCCGACTGATCCACGCCCCGCGGAAAACGCGGCGCGCAGGCCGGAAAGAACCAATGCGGCGAGGGCGGTGAACAATCCGGACTGTCCGCTCCGTCGTTAAACCGCAGTGCCCAGCGGCTGAAAAAGAAGGGCTGGAGATGGCTCCAGCCCTTGCATGTCGTAGCGTCCGGCTCTCGTCGGATCTGACTCAACTCAAAAAGCCGTCCAGACGCGGGAAACCAAATCGTGACGCACTGCCACCCTTAGTTGCTCGATACCGTTTCGCCACCAGCCATGCTCCCCATGGCCCCCCAAATCCCATAGCGGCTGTTGTTCATGATCTCGGCGGCGGTGAGTTGCCCCGCCGCGAGGTTGCCGGTGTCGATGGTCTCGCTAATAAAGCGGACCGAGCCATCGCACATGGCGCCATTCACGCCGCCGGGGTGATAGCTTTGTGCCGGGAAAACTCCCCAGCCCCACTCGCCGTACGCGTTTGAGACATGAGGTCCGTTGGGCCCGACCACCGTGTTAAAGGCGGTACATATCGCGTACCCCGATGCCCAACTCTCTCCGACTCGGCGATGGCTGGGCGGATACGTGGTGCAATTCAAGCGGCCATTGGCGCCCTTCTGCGACATGGCAATGACCGGGCTCGTGTCCAAGCCGCTCACATTCGCGCAGAAACTTCCTAAGATCTTATATTGGTCGCCCGAGTACACAGCCCGTTCGCTAATAGCAATGGTGTTACTGGTTCCATCGGTAATCTCGGCGAGCTTGATGCAGCGACCCGACCTAAAGACACCTCGGGGCGAGCTATCCAAGCTATTGATCCAGTCCCCCCGGCTGAAGACGTAGTTGACGGTCGCAATATTGCCATTGTTGGGATGCGGCAACTGCGCATGCCCGTCCGACGGACACATAACCGCAGATATCCTCTGCCGATACGGCGGATAACTACCATCGTTCACCCAATCGCCGCCAGGAGGTACCGTATAACTACCTACGGTGATCGATCCTCCAATCTGGTCCCACAATGCCTGCTGCTCG
>JAAYEH010000496.1 GCA_012728855.1 Rhodopirellula sp.
AGAACCTCCATAAGGTCGTGGCAATTCTGACCATATTCGCCCGCAGCCTTTCCAATGCCCCTCAATCACACTCGCGGCCCCGCTGGCGATCCGTCCCTGCTTCGGGCAGAATAATAGACAGATACGCTGGCTTGGCCGTCCATCAGCCGAAGAACCTTCTGGCCCGGGCGACGGCGGAGGCCGATCTGTTCGTTCGCCCAACAAAAGGCTTCGATCGTGCCGTTGGATTCCCACTGCTCCCCGTCCGGCTCCTCGCGTATCCGGGTAAACCGTGCCGTGACGTGTTTGAACCGCGGATGCGGGCGATCCTTCGGCCGCGGCCTGGTGTCGTCGCGGAACAACGCCGCCACGATTTGCTCCGGGGTCCGCACGTAGCGGTCGATTGTGTAGACGGAGGCCAACGTCGCCATGCGGCGATTGCCCGGCCGCTCGGCCTTCTCGAAGGCAGGCACGCGCTGCGCATCCGCCTTGACCAACGGCACACCCTTGCCATCGGCCGTGAACGCCAGCAACTCGCCTTCTTCCTTGGCCGGAGGCGTGGGCAACTGATCGAGGAATGCTTCCGCCTGCCCTCCCATGCGGCGATTGATATGTTCCAGGGTATCCACGGAAACCTCTTGTCGCAGCACCGTTGCCAGCCCTTGCGACGCTTGCCCAAACGCTTGGTCCACGCAGAAGTACTGCGAGAACTCCTCGAAGAAGTACGAGCACTTGCCCCGTGGCAAGCTCAGCCGCGCGTCAACCGGCCGGACTTCAATCGCTTCGTGGGCTCCCGCCGCATACACATAGGCTCGGATCGTATGCTCGCCGAACACCGTCCGCAACGGTCGCTCCACCAGTTCCTCGCTCCGCTTGAGCTGCCGGTCGTCTGCAGTAACCACGCTGGGGCCGAGATCTCCATCCCCTTGGAGCACGAGGAGTTGCTCAATCGCAGCGTGGCCGATTTGCAGGACACGCTCGAAGGTGGTTTTCTCCATCTCGTACAGCGATTTCCCATCTCGGGCCGCTTCTCGAACGGATGCCTCCAGTTGCACCGCCAACTCAACCAACGATTTGCCCTTGATTCCGTCCTGCGAATTGACCATGCTCATTGTCCGGCCTCCATGCCAGGGTGATTTGAATGACACTGCCCAAGCATGACACAGAGGCCGTTTTTTCTTTAGCTCAATTCCGGCACATTGCCCAATTTAACGGAAACAGCCGCCGGAACACCGGTTACGCCCTATCATGAGGAATGCCAAGAACGTGAACCTCCAGCCAAGCATCCCTAGCGCTCCGGTGTTGCGGATGATCGGGATCGACAAATCGTTCCCCGGCGTTCATGCGCTGGAGGACGTTTCGCTGGATCTCGACCGCGGTGAGGTATTGGCCGTGGTGGGGGAGAACGGAGCGGGAAAGAGTACCTTGATCAAGATCCTGGGCGGCGTCTATCAACCGGACGGCGGTGAAATCCTCCTCGATGGGCAGGCAACTCGCATGCGGTCGCCCACGGCGGCGCAGACGGCCGGCATCTCAATCATCTACCAGGAATTCAACCTTGTTCCGGACCTCTCGGTGCGGGAAAACATCTTCCTGGGACGCGAAAGCGTGCGGTGCGGATTCGTCAGGGCCGCGGAAGAGCAGCGGGAGGCGAAGCGACTATTCGAGCGGATCGGGATCGCGATCGATCCAGGGGCGCGCTGCCGGGAACTAACCGTCGCCCAACAGCAGACGGTCGAGATCGCCAAGGCGCTGTCGGTCCGTGCCCGTATCATCGTCATGGACGAACCGACGGCCGCGCTCACCTCACAGGAGGTCGAACGTCTGTTCGCCATCATTGCGGATCTCAAGTCGCACGGCATCGGCGTCATCTACATCAGCCACCGGCTGGACGAGATCTTCGAGGTCGCCGACCGCGTGATGATCCTCCGCGACGGTCGGCACGTGGGCGCCCACGCCGTCGAGAATATCACGCGGGAATCGTTGATCGAGGCGATGGTGGGCCGGCCGCTGGAGGCGGAATTCCCCCGTCGTACCGCGAAGCCCGGCCCTGAACGACTGCGAGTGGAGGGCTTGCGGCGAGGAAAAGCGGTGCGGGACGTGAGTTTCAGCGTGCGGGCCGGCGAGATCCTCGGGTTTGCCGGGTTGGTGGGGGCCGGCCGAACCGAGACGATGCGGATCGTCTTCGGAGCGGATCGGGCCGACGAGGGACGGATCTTCGTCGACGGCAAGGAAGTCACGATTCGCAGCCCTCGCGACGCCATGCGCCAGCGGATATGCCTGCTTACCGAGGACCGCAAAGGCGAGGGCCTGGTGCTTGGGCACACAGCGCGCGAGAATTTCGGCCTGCCGAACCTGGCGAGGTTCACGCGGGGGCTGCTGCTGGATCAGCGAAAGGTGCGCGAGGACTTCGCCCGCTATGTTGATCGGCTGAGGATCAAGCTGTCGAGCCAGGAGCAACCCGCGGAATACCTGTCCGGCGGTAATCAGCAGAAAGTGGTGCTGGCCAAGTGGCTGGCGCGCCATGCGGACATTATCATCATCGATGAGCCGACCCGCGGGATCGACGTGGGGGCCAAATACGAGATTTACCAACTGATGAACCAACTCGCCGAGGAAGGCAAGGCCATTATCATGGTCAGCAGCGAACTGCCTGAAATCCTCGGCATGAGCGACCGGATCCTGGTGATGCACGAGGGGCGGATGATGGGCGAGATTACCGGCGTGGCCGGCGCCCGGCAGGAAGACATCCTCGCCATCGCCTTCGCTGGCAAGACAACGACGGATGGCAGACAATAAATGGCAGCGCGGATTCTCAGCGACTACGGCATGATGTTGGTGCTGCTCGCGCTGTGCGGGCTGTTTAGTGCGTTGACCGTCAAGGAGCAGACTCCCGGCAGCGAAGCGGCCGCGGGGCAGTTGTTTGCGCGGGTCGCCGAGAACTATGGCAAGTCCGACGCCCTGCTGGTGGTCGGGGCGGAGAAGAAGGAGTCGGCCGCGTTGGCCGAAATCCTGGGTCTGAAACTGAAGACTGCCGGGTTCACGGGCGTCCGCACGGTGGTGGGGTCGCCTCGGGATCTGCGCCTGGCGCTGGATGACTTCGAGGCGAAGGGCCAGGCGCCGGCCGCGATCGTCACGGCAGGGGAAGTGGTCGAGTGGCGCGTGCTCGGGCGGCTCAAAGAAACCCACCCGTCGCTGGCCGGATACCAACTCGTCGTCCCCGTATCCTATCGCTGGCCCGATTTCCTCAAACGTTCGAACCTCCTGGCCATCGTCGATCGAATCGTGGTCATTGCGGTGATCGCCATCGGCATGACGATGGTGATCGTTACCGGCGGGATCGATCTTTCGGTCGGCAGCCTGATTGCGCTGTCCGCAGTGATCGGCGCCGTGGTTATGAAGCACCTGGGAGGGTCGGGCGCGTCGGCGTGGGCAGTGTTGGCGGGCTTTCTCGCCGGCACGCTGGCCTGCGGTGTGGTGGGCGGCCTGGGCGGTTTGCTGGTGGCCCGGTTCAAAGTTCCGCCGTTCATCACCACGCTGGGCGTGATGATGATGGCGCGGGGGCTGGCCTTCATGATCACCGGCGGGTTTTCGATCTACCAGGTTCCCCGGGCGATGTCGTGGCTCGGACAGGGCCGATCGCTGGGGATTCCCAATACGGTGCTGCTGCTTGCCGGGCTGTACGCCGTCGCGCACGTCTTCATGTCGCACACGGCCTTGGGGCGATATATCTATGCCGTCGGAGGCAACGAGCAAACGGCGCGGCTGTCGGGTGTGCCCGTGAAGTTCGTGATTACCTTCGTCTACGTCGTCAGCGGGCTGGCCGCCGGATTGGGCGGGTGCATTCAGGCTTCGCAGCTCAACACGGGCACGCCGAACATGGGTGTGATGTTCGAGCTGTACGTGATCGCGGCGGTGGTGGTGGGCGGAACGAGCCTTGCCGGCGGGTCGGGACGCATTCTCGGCACGCTGATCGGGGCGTTCATTATCGCGGTGATTCAGAATGGGATGAACCTGTTGGGAATGGAGAGTTACACGCAGCAGGTCGTGCTGGGCGGCGTAATTCTCGGCGCTGTCTTGCTGGATAAGCTCCGCCGCGAGGCCGGATGGGGAGCCTTGTTCCGAAAGCGGATTCATGCGTGACAGTCCCCTTTTCAACTCCGTCTACAGTCTGAGGCGTCATGATGGGGCTTCGCCCCCGGGCATGAAAGTAGCTGCGGGCTATTTTCGTAGGAGAAAGGAAGAAATTGATGAAGCGGACGAGCGGCCTGATTCTTGCGATCGTGACTCTTTTTGCGATGGTTTCGTGTTCCCAGCGCCCGGTCGAGCCGAGCGGCAGCGAGCCGAACCTGCCGGAGATCAAAGGGAGGATTGGGGTCACGTGCATGGACCTGACCAATCCCTTTTTCAAGCTGATCTCCAACGTCATGACGGAAGAAGCGGCCCGCTACGGCTATGAAGTGGTCAGCCTTGATGGAAACAACGACCCGGCGAAACAGAACAGCCAACTCGCCGATTTCGTCGCCCAGGGCTTCGATGCCATCTTCCTGAACCCGGTCGATTCCCAGGCAGCCGGAGAAGGGGTGAAAAAGGCGCATGCGGCCGGCATACCGGTATTCACCTTCGACGTGCAGGTGACCGACCCTGAGGCCCAGCAGATGATCGTCTCCCACATCGGCAGCGACAACTTCCAGGGAGGAATGCTGGCGGGCGAGAGCATGATGAAGGCGACGGGCGATCAGGGGGCGATCGCGATCATCTCCTACCCCGAGGTTACCTCCTGCATTCTCCGCGTCGACGGGTTCAAGGAATACTTGAAGAAGCACGGCAGCAAGCTCGAAATCGCCACCGAACTGTCGGGCAAGGGAAACCGCAACGACGGATATGCCGTGGCCACCGATATCCTCCAGGCCCACCCGGACATCGTCGGCATCTTTGCAATCAACGACCCCTCCGGGCTCGGCGCTTATGCCGCGGTGCAGAAGGCGGGCAAGGCCGACCGGATCACGATCGTCGCCTTCGATGCCTCCCCGGCCGGAAAGCAGGCCGTCTTTGAGAGGAAACTCTACGATTCGCCGCAGCAGTTCCCGCACAAAATGGCCAAGGGCACGGTCAAGGCGTTTGTCGACTATCTCGAAGGCGAGGCGATCGAGAAGAAGATTTTCATCCCGTGCAGCCATTACTACTACGAGACTTCGGTTGACGATGAAAGCCGGATCGCGGAGCAGTGGTAGCGGCGGGTGGGATGGTGGAGTGGTGGATCGTGGGATGGCGGAAAACTCTACTCACCCGCTCTCTATAGCTTGTTGGTGTGTGCCTTGACGGTTGTCGCCGTGGGGCCTACAAGGAAAGAGGAAGATTTGAATCACCCGAGATCACAAGGAGAAATGCCAGTGTCTCGCGCGGCGACTTGTGCGGCCATCGTGTTTTTCGCAACCTTCTTTCCCTTCGCGGAAGCAAAAGCGGCGGACCGGCCGATCGGCAAGCCCGCCATCGGGCTGTACCGATCGGAGGCCAACGCGGCCGAGTACCGGGGAATCCATCAGGAGCCGCTGGTTCGTTGGCTCGAAAAGAACCATTACTCCTTTGAGACCTTTGGTGATCGGGAGGCCGCCGATCCGGTCTATCTGGCAAAGTTCGCCCTGGTGGTGGCGACAAGCTGCTACATCGTGCCCGAGACGGCGGCGACGGGACTGTCGACGTATGTTCGCCAGGGCGGACAACTCCTCTGGATCGACGGACCGGCGCGGTGTCGCCACAAGGAGTTTCTGGCGGTTCTCGGGATCGAGGGTGGTTTCACCTACCGGACGCTCGAAAAGGCGCAGTTTCGCATCGGTAAGCCGGACCACTTCATCACCAGCGGGCTTGGGGACTTTCGCGGTCGCGGGGCGGGAAATCCGGCCGTCAAGGCCACCGGCCAAGTGCTGGCTACCTGGGGCGGAATCGGAGAGCAGAAAGACGCTCAGCCGGGCGCCAACACCGCCGAGACGCCGGCAATCGTGCTCACCAACGCGGGCGAAGGCCGCGCCGTGCTGCTCAACTGGGTGGTCTGGCTGACGCGCGAACCGGAGGCCCAAGCCGTGGTCTCGCAGACGGTCGAGTACCTGTTGGCGGAGCGGATGTTGCAGACCTCGCCCTGGACGGTTCGACCCGTCGATCCTCCCGCCCAGGTCGCTCAGCCGGAGCCGATTTCGCTCCGTGCTCGACTGCTCGCCCGCGACTCGCTGGCTGGCAAGGACGCGGCAGTCCGAGCCGTGCTGGTCGATCCCCAGGGGAAACCGACCGCCGCCCCCGCGACGGACGCGGCGCCGCTGAAGAAGACCGAGGGCGGCCTCTGTTATGCCGAAACCTCATTCACCTTGCCGACGCAAGGGCTTGCCGACGGCGCCTACCGCCTGGCGATCGAGGGGGCCGTTGGCGAGGGAACCGCGAAAACGATCCATGTGCCGATCCGGCTTTATGGCGAAGAATTGGCGCGGCTTGCCGCGGCCGACGCAAAGCGGTTCCGCATGCTGCGGCCGATGTTCCGCCGTATTCTCGGCGATTACGACTCCGAGCCGCGCTCTGCCGATGGCCGCGTCGACATTCCGCGGCTACTGGAGGCGATTGAAGCCGCCCACATGACCATGTACGACTTCCTCATCTGGCACGCCAAGACGGACTGGGAAGATTTCCAACTCTTTCTGCCCGAAGCGCAGCGGCGTGGACTGAAAGTCTGGATCACCCTGGTGCCACCCAGCGAACCGCCCCCCAGCCAGCCGTTCGGCCTCGACTACGTCCGCTGGGCCACCCAGATCGGCAAGCTTTCCCGGCAGTACGACAATCTCATCGGGCTGGTGATCGACGACTTCTGGTCCGGCGCAAATCACTCGCTTTTCACGCCGGCCTACATCACCGAGGTCGTGACGGCGCTGCGTAGTGAAAACCCGCGCATCGCCTTTCTTCCGACGCTCTACTGGGGCACGATCGGCGACGAAGAGTTCCTCCGCGACTACCGTTTTTTGATCGACGGCATCGTCTTTCCCTACGCCGATCTCGACTCGACGAAGCAACTCCCCGAGCAATTGGCCGCCTGCCGCGCGTGGCTCGGGCCGGACAAGCTTCTCATGATGAACGTCTACG
>JAAYEH010000497.1 GCA_012728855.1 Rhodopirellula sp.
CCGGTTCGGTGAGAATGGGAGGAACGACGTGCCATGGGACAGTACTCCTGAAATTGCCTCCGCGGAGGTCGCGTGCCAAAGTGGCCCGCGCAAACCCGCCGCGGTCAAGAGCACTGTGCTTGGCGTGGGACGTCAATGCAAAAACTGTTTGTCGCTGACCGCGCCGTCCGGTCACGCCACAAGCACCCGCCGCGCCAGCGGCTTACTTGAACTAAGCGATGCAGCCGACCGGGATATGCGGCGGCGAAATCGGTCCTGACAAGAAGGTCAGTCGCGCCGCATATCCCGGCCGGCTGATCGCAAACGTTCTGTCACGAAGCCACATCTCTACCGGTAATGGCCGAGCCTCTCTCCAAATCGCAGCAACGCCTCCGTGGTCGCAAGGTCGCCGATATGACCACCGACCAGTTGCTCGACTGGATTGACGCGTGTGCCAAGATGGAACGATGGGTTGACGCGGCCAAAGCTCGCCGCTCGTGGAAACAAAGCGCGGAGGATGCTCAACAGGAGTTGGAACGTCGGACCGATTCTGAGTAGGGAATCGCCATGGCGAGGAAAGCAAGCCGAATCATGTACATCGAGCGCAAGTCGGGCCATGCCGATGATGGTCCAGCCAGAATCGGTCGCGTTACGTTTTCGCAGACGGGGCGGACGGTTTACTACGGCGGCAAATCCTTCCAGTCTTGCAAGGGCCAAGGAATTGGTGCCAACTATTTTGACATCGAAACCGGTGATGAGTACTGGATTTCCGGTCCAAAACGGAATGGCCGAGATCGGCACTGGGCCGGTAGCGGTCGCGTAGAAATAGATCAGGACGTGATCGAAGAGTACTGGCGTCAAGTTCGCGAACACAACGCACCTAAGAAACCGAATTTGGCGTAACACCCGCTCGCAAGCCCATCGCGACAGAACAAGGCGTTGAACGCGAGTGGGCGGTGACGCCGGTCCTGAAGTCATAGCCCAATGCGCCCACCGCGTTAACGCTGTCGTTCGGCGACATTGGACTACCTAATTAACTTGTGCCAGTGGTCGAGGCGGAACCGATGGCAAGACGGAAGAAACCGATAGGAGCCTCCGAAGCGCCGACCGACTGCGATCGCCTCATCGAAGCGGCTCTAGCATCAGGCCAAGTGCGGCTGAGACTGTTCGTTGAGAACGAGGACTGGGTGGCCATAGAAGGCGATGGAGCGTCGTTGGCTTTCTTTGGCAAGGTTCTCTCGACGTTTGCCCAGCAAGACGGGCCGGGATGTCTGATCCTCGATTCGACCGAGACTGCAGTGTTCGACAAGGGGAGCCTGGGCATCTGCGTTTATCGGCGCGCCGAAGGTGCCAAGTGAACACGGCCGCGGAGGTCCGCTAGACACCGCACGTCGCCCCGCCTGGCAACTGCGGTAGCCGACCGCAGGGTTGGACAAGGTAACTCGATGACGGTAGACTGAGAATAGAGCCAGTGATGCCCGCGAGGTGACCGATGACAAGCCAAATCAATGGATTGCCCATTCACTCCGACCCTCCCCCGCTCCGGATAGACGAGGCGGGTGCTGTTCGCGTCGGCAGCAGTCGTATCACCGTCGACCTGATTGTCGAGCAGTACGAGAGCGGCATGTCGCCGGAAGACATGGTCCGTACCTACGATGCCCTGGTGCTGGCCGATGTCTATGCGGCAATCGCCTACTACCTCCGGCACCGGGAGGAAGTGCAAGCCTATTTGAAGCGACGCCAGGAGGAAGCCGAGGCCCTGCGCGCGAAGATCGAGGGCGGACACTCGCGTGTCACGCGGAGGGAACTGCTGGCGCGTCGTAGTGCCAGGGAGAAGGCCGATGCTCCGACTGGCCAGTGATGCCGACGTCCACGGCGATATCCTCCGCGGGTTGCGCCGCCGATTGCCCGAGATCAACTTGGTGCGTGTTCAGGACGCCCTGCCCGAAGGCACTGCTGATCCCGAGGTTCTGGTTTGGGCCGCAGCAGAGAGCCGGATCCTCATCACCAATGACCGTAACACTATGGTTGGTTTCGCCTACGAGCGGGTGGCGGCCGGAGCCGAGGTGCCCGGCCTCATCGCCACCACGAACGAGCAGTCCATCGGTTCGGCCATCGACGATATTGTAGCGATCGCGGAGTACATGGCCGAGGAAGAGATCAGGGACCAAGTTGTCGTGTACCTGCCCTTGCGGGCTTGAGCAAGAATACCGTGCTGCCGCGCAGGTTAGACCAGCAGGCTGGCCGAAATCCGCCTCGTTCAGCGTCAAGCCCAGGCGGTGACTGAAGCGAGTGAACACCCACAGTTGCCCCGGTGTCGGTTCAAACAGATACGGATAGGATAGCCCCCCGCCGGCCCGGCGCGCGATCACAACCGGTTTCGACCAGGTCTTGCCGTCGTCCTCCGAAAAGGCCAGCGACAACTCCTGGCGATGCCAACTGGCTTCCGCTTCCGAAGCCTGAATGTTCTTGCTGCGGGCGATCTCGCTTTTTCCTTCCGGATAGAGCCGGTTCCACACCAGCGCCAACCGGCCGCTCTTCAGCCGCAACAAGTCACCCGGAGCGCTGCTGGCGTCGATCTTCCCCGGGCCCAATTCCCGCCAAAAACGGCCCTGGTCATCCGAAAACGCTTCCCAGAAGCAGTCCCAGTTGGTGCGGATGAGCATCAACAAGCGGCCGTCGCTGAGTTCGGCGAGGGTCGGCTCCATGGCGCCGTCGTGATGGCCATGGCCGCCGAGGTCGATGATCTGGTCGCTGTGCCACGTCTTGCCGTCATCGTCCGAGTAATAGGGACGGATCTCGTGCCGGCCGGGATTGCGAAATAAATCCTGCACGGGCACCGCGATGCGGCCCGTCCGCGTCTGGATGATGTCGATCAACGCGCCGCAGTAACCGTCGAGGATCATCTGGCGGTCGATCCAGGTCTTCCCGTCGTCGAGACTGCGGATCGCCCAAACGTCCAAGTTGACGTCGGGCGCAGGAGCCCGTTTGTCATCTTCCCAACTCCACTTGAAGGTCGACTGATCGGTGAAGACGACAACGATCGCCCCGGACTGTGTTCGGACCGCCACACTACTGCCCGGGATCCCTGGCTTGGGACCATCGTAAATCGGTTTCGGATCGGACCAGATCTTCCCGCCGTCGGCGGTGGCACTGGCCGAATTGCCTTGCAGGCAGAGAATGCCGCCGTCCGAGAGAGAAACAAACGGCCCCAGTTTCTCAAAAGGCAGCTTGCCGCACCGCGGCTCGATCCACACCTCATCGGCCGCCCGCACCGTCGACAAAGTCATTGTCGCCACGAGGGCAACGACCACCGCTGCGATATTGCGAACCATTCTCTCGCTCCCAATCCGCAGGCTTTGAACAAAGGCTTTGAACAAGTTTGTAGCGCGGAATTCATTCCGCTGGCAGCGGACTGAAGTCCGCTCTACAACGCAACCACGGAGTTTGGACAGGTTCTTTTCGCCGGACGGCAAAAAAAGACTACTTGGCTTTCGGCGGCGCCGGATCCTTCAGTTCCATCATGAAGATGTCGACGAAAACTTCCGCCTCCTCAGGCTCTTTCGCCTGCCCCGGGCCGAGGCTGAATCCCCCCGGTTGCTGCGGCGCTTCCGGTTGGGCCATTGGGCCAGGTTGCCCCAGACCAGGTTGCCCCGGAGTGGGCGCCATTTGCGGCACGGTGACCAGCAGATCGACATTGAGCTTTCGATCGCTCTTCGGCAGGTTGCGGAAGCTCTCCACCCAACATTCGTGCCCCATCTCGTGAACCACCGGCTGGTTCATCTTGCGCCGGTAGAAGCCCAATATCGTTTTCGGTTTGCCAATCTGCTTCAGACGCAGGTACTGGACCTTCATCGGATCGAGGGGAACGCCGGAACCGGCAAGCTGTTTCGCCGCCTCCGTGGGCCAGTCGAAGCTGACCCGCGCGATGATCTCGGCATCGGTGGCGATTTCCATGGGCGGCTCCTGCTTGGCTTGGGCATCCCCCAAAGCAAATTGGCTTTCGCCCGCTGCCGCCAGACGGCCGCAGAGAACACGGACGAGGTATTCCGAAGTCCGCATCCACGCTTGCGACGCCTGCTGGCGTTTCTGCCACTCCGGCATTTCGTTTCCGCCCTGCTGATCTCCGGCCGGAGGACGGCCCCCGCGCGGTGCCCGCGGTGGATTGCCACCGGCCGAACTTCGCACGGCGGAAGGCTCTTCGCGCGGCAGTGACTTGACCACCGCCAGGAATCCCGGTTCGAAGATCACGTTGTCCAACAGACCGGAGGATTCCACCGCGGCAGGCCCTTCAAGGGAATGCTTCTCGAGCAATTCGTAGAGCTTCGCCCGCATACTGTCCAGCGGCATCGTGCTGGCCATAGCGATTCGGGGAGCGCCGGCGGCCAGCGACTCAAGACCTTCGAGCCGCTGCGACACCATGCCCGCGAAATCCCCGCTCCAAAGCTGCGAAGCAATCCGATAGCCCAGGTTGGCGTCGATTTCGATCAGTTTCTCCGCCGGTTGGCCGAAACCGGCGGCGCTCATGTCCATACCCGGCATCTCGGCGCCTGGCATTCCGGCGTCGGCCGGCATCGCCATCGGTTCGGACATCGCCGGCTCGACCGGTCCTTGCGGCTCGCCCGGCATAGCAGGTTCCATGCCCGGCATTCCGGGACTCATCCCCGGCATCGACTGGCGAACCGGCAGCTCAACTTTCACTCCGGGGGGAATTCCCATCATCGCCCCCAGAGCGTCGGAACTGTAACTAACCAAGTAGCTGACAACGGCTTCTTTCGACTGCGGGTCGAGGGCATCGCTGCGATAAAGGACCATTTGGGCCGGCGCGTTATCCGGCCGCTTCTCCAGCAGAAACTTCCCGAGTTGGGCGCGGGCCGCTTCGGGAATCGACTTGTCGGTCATGGATGCGGCAAGCTTCGTACGAAGCGGCTCGGATGCCGTCTTCTGGAGCAGAGCAATGGCCCGTTGCTGCAATTCAGCGGCGGTTGCCCTGTCTCCTTGGCCTTGCTGTCCCGGCATCATCTCACCGCCTGCGGCAGGGGACATTTCCATCACCGGTTCGGGCGACATCCCTGCCGGCGCGGCAGTCGACTCAAAACCGGGCGGGCGAGCCGGTTGACTTGGCCGCGACTCGGCTGGCTGCTTCTCGGCCGCTTTCTCTGCGGGTTTCTCTATTTTGCGCAGCTTCTCCGGAGCGGCGACCATGTCTAACAGTATCGCTTCGTTCGCTGGCGAGTTGTAGAAGGCAAGGCTTTCCAAGGCGGCATTGGCGGCAACGCGATCGTTTTCCACCTCCAGGGTTCCCGCGAGAAGCTGCTTGAGAGTGCCGCGCCCCGCATCGCTCCGTGTGGCCCCGAGGGCATAGATAATCGCCTTGATCGCCTTCGGTTCCGTGCCGCCTTGTTGCTGAGCGTAGCCCATCCCCGGGTCCATACCTGCCATCGCCGGGTCCATTGCCGCCGGGTCCATTGCCGGAGCCGCAGCCATCGCAGGATCGGCGGCCATCGCAGGATCGGCGGCCATCGCAGGATCGGCGGCCATTCCCGGCTCAGCCGGCATCCCCGGCGAGGGCATGGCAGCCGGTTGGCTCGCGGCAGCTTTCTTTTCCTCCGGCGTGAGCGGCTTGAGCAGAAGGGCGAGCAACTGTGCGGCACTGTCCGCCTGCTCGGTGCCCGCAAAACGCTCGCCCAGATGCATTACCGCCTCAACGAACCGCTTGTCGCCAACCCTGCGCGCCTGGAGATAGTCGTCCTTTTTCCAGTCGGCGATATTTTCCGGAAGGGGCTTTGTTTCTTTCGCCGTGGCCGACGGAGCGGCCGAACCACCGGTTGCCTCGGCTGCTGACGGACCCGGCGGCATCGCCGCCATGCCCGGATCCGCAGGGCCGGGGGGTGCCGCTGACGGGCCAGCGGGCGGAACCGCGCCGCCAGCCATGTCATCGACGGGGGCAATCCCCGGCGGAGAGACCGGGCCACTCTCGCGCTCGATACCGCCTTCTCCGCAGCCGACCATCGCGACCAGTCCGCTCAGCAGAACCAACCCGAGCCAATGAGAATAGCTCGTTCGAAACCGACCGATCAGGGCGTAAGCTTTTTCGCAAATACCAGTTGCGGTCACGGCACGATCTCCTTTCAGGGGCAGGTGGAGGCAACCGCCCATATACTAATCGATTCTGCTCAGTATCGCAAAGCCGGCAGTATCACGCCATCGCTCGACCGTCACAAAATCAGGCATGGTTCCATTCCGTTTAGCCCGTCGCTGGAAAGCAAAAACCAGAATTAACCACCCTGAAGAGCTACAGACCGCCAGTCTAACGGATTTCGCAGGCTTGCCCCGGGAGATCGGTGTGCGACAATTTCATTGCCTGCCCGACGACCGGAATCGTCGGCGAAGCTGTTTTGTTGAGAACCACATCGTGCCATCTTGAACTTCAAGCGAGGAGGAACACTCATGCCAAGACCGCAACGGATGGGCTTCTTTATTGTTGTCGCACTTCTTTTCACCGCCGTGAACTGTTTGGCGACGGATCTCGGCATTGGCGAGAAAGCGCCAGGTTGGTCGGCGTTGCCAGGCACCGACGGTAAGACTCACGGCCTCTCCGATTACGACGCTGCCAAGGCGATCGTGCTGGTGTTTACCTGTAATCACTGTCCGGTGGCCGTCGACTATGAGGATCGTCTGATTCAGCTTCAGAAGGATTACAGGAAACGTGGAGTCCAGATCATTGCGGTCAACGTCAACACCGTTGCCGCGGATCGGCTCGACAAAATGAAGGAGCGTGCCGACGAGAAGGGATTCAATTTCCCCTATCTCTACGACGAATCGCAGAAGATCGGCCGCGACTACGGCGCCACCTGTACACCGCACGTCTTCGTGCTCGACAAGAATCGGATGCTTGCCTACATGGGTGCGATCGACGACAGTCGCCAGGCGGAGAAAGTCAAGGAGCACTACCTCCGCGACGCGCTCGACGCGATCATCGCCGGCCGAACACCGCCCAAGGCGGTCACCAAACAGTTCGGTTGCGGTATCCAATACAACTGATCGCCTCGGTTTTCGTCACACCATCAGACTGTGCGAAGGAGCGCTGAATTGTTCGCAGAAAGAATGGCCGGACAGATCGTCGTCTGCCTGGCGGGGTTGGCAGTTTCCGTTCTTAGCGGATGCTCGCAAGACCGCGCGCCGCCGGCAGAGCAGCCGCAGCAAACCGTGACGGCGCCGGAAGCCGTCGATCAGACCGAGGATGTGGCGGCCGTCGGCCTTCAAGCCGCCGGCGCCGAGGAACTTGCCAAGGCGCTCGAAACGCGTCGAGGCAACGTTGTCCTGGTCGATTTCTGGGCGACCTGGTGCGTCCCCTGCGTCGAATTGTTCCCCCACACGGTCCAGTTGCACCGCGAGTTATCCGAACAGGGACTGGCCGTGATCTCGGTCAGCATGGATGAGCCCGAGAACGAACCGGAGGTTCTCGACTTTCTGACCCGACAAGGGGCCACATTTCCCAATCTCATCAGCCGCTACGGCATTGGCCCGCAGTCGGTCGAGGTATTCGGCATTACCGACGGAGCCCTGCCGCACCTGAAGCTTTACGACCGCACAGGGTCGTTGCAGCGAGAGTTCGTGGGGGGGCAATTCACTCCCGACCAAATCGATCGGGCCGTAAAGGAGTTGGTCAACAAGCCATTGTAGCAGGCAAGCCTTCAGCGACAGGGGGCTACTCTTGCCGTACGCGCGTAAGCGTTCAACAGCACCGTCATCTCGTTTCGCGGTTGTCTTCGGCCTCCAGGATACACTCCGGCACGGGATCTGCTGCATCCACGGGATCTCCACAAAACCGGGCGTCTTCTGCGAATCCCAGGTTGGCCTGAGCGCGTGTAATTGCTCCTTCAGCCTCGTTGGGTTCAACTGCAACTCCCGGGCGGTGGTATGTACGTCGAATAATCTTTCACAAACAATCGGGAATCGCGGGGGATTACGAAGACTTCGTCGCCAACGGCGTGCGGTTCCAACCGGAAGCGGTCGTGCGACATTTCCACGAAAACCGGCTGATTGGTTTCGCTCGTCAGCTCGATCTTCACCACTGGGCCGGCCGACTGCACGCGGGTCACGCGGGCTTGCAGTCCCGGACTACCGTGCCCATTGCAGTTGGCTCGCAACTCCAGGTCGTGAGGGCGGATGAACAGCCGGGCCGTGTCGCCAGCGATCTGAAGTCCCCCCGGCGGATCGATGATCAACGAGCCGAACACTGCCTTGCCGGCTTCCACGCGCCCGTGAAACAAGTTGACGTTCCCCAGAAAATCGATCACAAAGGCATTGGCCGGCTGATGGAAGACTTCGTCGGGAGTGCCGACCTGTTCGATGCGTCCCTCGTTCATCACCACAATCCGGTCGGCCACTTCGAGGGCTTCTTCCTGGTCGTGGGTGACGAAGACGCTGGTGACATGGATTTCGTCGTGCAGTCGGCGGAGCCAGCGGCGCAAGCCCTGGCGAACCTTGGCGTCGAGCGCCCCGAACGGTTCGTCCAGGAGCATCACTTTCGGCTGGATCGCCAGCGCCCGAGCCAGCGCCACCCGCTGCCGCTGCCCACCGGAGAGTTGCGACGGGTAGCGGTTCTCCAGCGTTTCCAACTGGATCAGTTCCAACAGTTCGCGCACGCGCTGACGGATCGCGGTCTTCGACGGACGATTGCTTCTCGGCCGCACTCGCAGCCCGAACGCGATGTTCTCGAAGACGGTCATGTGCCGGAACAAGGCGTAATGCTGGAAGACAAAGCCGACTTGCCGGCGGCCGACGGCCCGCCGGGCCACATCCTGGCCGTCAAAGAGGATGGCGCTATGGTCGGCCGAATCGAACGATTCCAACCCGGCAATGATTCTCAGAAGGGTCGTCTTGCCCGATCCGGATGGCCCCAAGAGGGCCACCAACTCCCCGTCGGGGATACCGAGCGACACGTTGTCCAGGGCGGTAAAACGTCCAAACGTCTTACTGACGTTGCGGACCTCAATACTCATTACGCAGCCTCCTGATGGATCGGGACCAACGGCGTGAGCGTCTCCAGCGATTGCCTCTGCGTCTGCCATTCGACCATCGCCTTCACAATCAACGTCACGAGCGCAAGCAGGGCCAATAGCGAGGCAACAGCGAAGGCTGCCACGAAATTGTACTCGTTGTAAAGGATCTCCACGTGCAATGGCATGGTATTCGTCTGCCCTCGAAGATGACCCGACACAACGGAAACGGCACCGAACTCGCCCATCGCCCGTGCGTTGCAGAGGATCACTCCGTAGAGCAGCCCCCATCTCACGTTGGGCAGCGTCACGCGGCGGAAAGTCTGCCAGCCGCTGGCGCCGAGCACCAGCGCGGCTTCCTCCTCTTCCGTCCCCTGCTCCTGCATCAGCGGGATCAACTCGCGGGCCACAAAGGGAAAGGTGACGAAGACGGTGGCCAACACGATACCCGGTATCGCGAAAATGATCTGGATGTCGTGGGCCGCCAGCCACGGTCCGAACCACCCCTGGAGACCGAACAGCAGCACGTAGATCACTCCGGAGATGACCGGGGAGACGGCAAAAGGCAGGTCGATGAGCGTGGTCAGCAGGCTCTTGCCGCGAAAATCGAATTTCGCGATCGCCCACGATGCGGCCAGCCCGAACACGACGTTCAACGGCACGGCGATGGCTGCGACCGCCAGTGTCAGTTTGATCGCCGCCAGAGCGTCACGGTTCTGAAAACTCTCCAGGTAGGCTCCCAAGCCTTTCCGCAATGCCTCGGTAAACACGGCTACCAGCGGAACCACGAGGAATAGCCCGAGGAATGACAGCGAGACGATGCCGATCAGCCACCTGACCCATGCGGGGTCGCCCGTGGCACTGACCGGCATCAGGGGGCGACGGCCTGCGAGGCGCGATTTCGCGGTTCCGCCCATGACTTAACCCTCCGAGCGGTGATGGCGGGCACTCCACCACTGAATTCCGTTAATCAACAGCAGCAGGAAGAACGAGAGGATCAACATGACGGCGGCGATGGTCGTGGCGCCGGTATAGTCGTATTGTTCGAGCTTCACAAGGATCAGCAGCGGCACGATCTCTGTCTTCATCGGCATATTGCCGGCGATGAACACCACCGATCCGTACTCGCCCAACGCCCTGGCAAATGCCAAGGCAAAACCGGTCAACAGCGCCGGAAAGACCGCCGGCATAATCACGTGGCGGAACGTCTGCCAACGGCCGGCGCCGAGACTGGCGGCCGCTTCTTCGACCGCCGGGTCGAGATCCTCCAAGGCCGGCTGAAGCGTCCGGACGACGAAGGGCAGGCCGATGAACGTCAACGCGATCGTCACTCCCAGCGGCGAGAAGGCTGCCTTGATCCCCAGCGGTTCCAGCCACTGGCCGATCCATCCGGTGGGGGCATAGATAGTCGTCAGCGCAATGCCTGACACGGCGGTGGGTAGCGCAAACGGTAGATCGACAATGGCGTCGATAACACGTTTTCCCGGGAACGAGTAACGCACCAGCGTCCAGGCGACTCCCAGGCCGAAAACGGCGTTGATGATCGCGGCGACGAGCGATGCGCCCAGACTCAGCCGAAACGACGCCACCACGCGGGGATCGCTGATCGTTTCCCCAATGTGTTCCCATGACGCACTCGCCGTCTTCAAGAACAAGGCCGAGAGCGGCAGCAGTACGATCAGGCTCAGATAGACCATCGTGTAGCCCACCGTCAGGCCGAAACCGGGAATGACGCTGTGGCGAGTGAACGCGATTCGCATGGATACCCCTACTCGAGAAGTGCGGCCTTGTTCAACTCCGAACCAGGAATGTCGCGCCAAACGCGAGCACGATCGAATCCACAACCGTCACGACGAACCGCCGGGGGCGTAGATGCGATCGAACACACCGCCGTCGGCGAAGTGCGTCTTCTGGGCCTTCTGCCAGCCGCCCAAGACCGTGTCGATGCTCACCCGCTCGACTTCCGGGAAACGTTTCAAGGTCTCCGGATCAACATCCTTGGGGTCTACCGGTCGGTAGTAATGCTTGGCCGCCAATCGCTGGCCGACGGGCGAGTAGAGGTATTCCAGGTAGGCTTGGGCCACCTCGCGAGTGCCATGCTGGTCGCTCCACTTGTCGATCACCGTCACCGGCGGCTCGGCCAGGATGCTGATCGAGGGAACGACGATGTCGAACTTGTCGGGTCCGAGTTCATGGACGGCCAGGAAAGCCTCGTTTTCCCAGGCCAAGAGCACGTCGCCGATGTTTCGCTGCACAAAGGTATTCGTGGAGCCCCGAGCGCCCGAATCGAGCACCGGGACGCGTTGAAACAGTTCGGTCACAAACTCTCGAGCTTTCTCCTCGGCCGCGGCCACCTGCAACGCCTGCCCCGGATCGGTCAGCTTGCCGAGGTCGCCAAGTTCCCTCTTCAGTGCGTAGGCCCAAGCAGCCAGATAGTTCCAGCGAGCCCCTCCGGAGGTTTTCGGATTTGGTGTGATCACTTCGATGCCGGGCCTGACAAGGTCGTTCCAGTCCTTGATCCCCTTCGGATTTCCTTTGCGGACCAGAAACACAATGGTCGAAGTGTAGGGGCAACTGTTGTGCGGAAGCCGCTTCTGCCAATCGCTCGGCAGCAACCCGGACTTCTCGGAGATGGCATCGATGTCGTAAGCCAGCGCCAACGTAACCACGTCGGCCTGTAATCCGTCGATCACCGCCCGAGCTTGCTTTCCTGCGCCGCCATGCGACTGGGTAACGGCGACCGTCTGCCCGGTCTTCTCCTTCCAGTAGTCGGCAAAGGCCGCGTTGTACTCTTGGTAGAGTTCCCGCGTCGGATCGTAAGACACATTGAGGATCGACGCCTCCTTGGATTCGCCGTCCGCGTTCCGAGAGGAGGCTCTTCCGCAGCCGAATAGACACAGCGAGACAGCAAACAGAGGCAGACCGACACCCAGAAGCATGCGGCAGAGCTGAAGGCGAATCATCTTTCGATCCATTCGAGGTAACTGCGGACGGGAGTCACGCGGTGCTTCTCGATCTGAATCTCGAAAAAGTGAACTGACATCCGATCAATTCGTCTCGTCGAAGAAGCAAACACCACTGCCCCGGACCGCAAGAACGGCTGTCCAATGCCATCCGAAGAACTCTTCTAGATGCAAACCTCGCGCCAAACAAAACATTAGTTATATCACAAAACTAATAATGTATTTACTCCGGGCCCATGTGTCGGCGGTGCCAGAGTGACCCGGGCAACTGCCCAGGAGTGGCATAGCCATTCTCAGAAAACGATTTATGACCATCGAGCTTGGCCGGTTTGGCGTCGATACCTACAGTCCCGTAGCAGTTTGCGGAGATGGTCATCCACCCTTAGTCGCTGGAGCGAACGCGTGAGGCATATCCCTGTACTCCATCGAATAGAACGGGCACCGTGAAATATCGCGGACTTTACCGTCATATATAATGGGCGCTGGCCGCCAGAGTGTACGGGGGTTCGCGCCATTCGCCCCGATTTCGGATTTCGCCGATCAGCCGACGCATCAATTGAGTCGCACCATACGTCTCTTCGACATGCCAATTGTCGCCCCCGATCATCAGACGAGACTCGTCCGGCAGGACTTCGATGGCTTCGTTCAACGCTTGCTTGAAGTACGTCGGACTCAGCAACCCGATATCCCGATTGCCAAGCATATCCGGCTCCTTGTTGACATCCTCCGCAATGAGCCGGAGAATAGCCTTCAATAATCGGCAGCGTTTGTACATCAACTCCCAAACGCATATGGTTGAGAGCCATTTTCAGACGGGCATTCGGCCAAAGCTCGCCCGCGGGTGCAACGAGCGCACTGGTTCTGTTTCGTGCCGTGAAGCGCAGCGAACATCGCGATCGACAAGGAAAAAAGCAACGCATGAAATCGGCCACACGGATCCTCGTGCTCACGCTCACACTCATCCCAATTGCCGTGCGGGGCACGGCGACGGAAGCCCCGATCCATCGTATCTATATCGTCCACTTCTCGCACACCGATGTCGGCTTCACCGATATGCCGGGAGTCTGCCGCGAAATGCAATGTCGATACCTGGACATCGCGATCGACGGCGTGCTCGAGTCGATGTCGAAACCTGCGGACCAGAGATTCTATTGGACGTGCGAATCCCTGGTCACGGTGGACGACTGGTGGCAGTCGGCCTCGCCGGAGCGACGCCAGGAGTTTCTCAAAGCGCTAGCCGGCGGGCAACTGGACGTCGCGGCGTTGCCGTGCAATCAGGCTCCGTTCCTCGATGCGGCGCAGTGGCAGACGATGATGCACTGGATCCCGGAAGACCTCTGGCGGCAGTGCCAGCCGGCCGTCGCGCTGCAAAGTGACGTGAACGGTTTCCCACGTGCCGGCGCCCTGGCATTGCTCGACCGAGGCGTCCACCGGTTGATGATGAGCATCAACGGCGACAGTGGCGGGCCGCCGTTTCAACGACCGGGAGCGTTCTGGTGGAAGATGCCGGATGGGCGGCGGCTATTTGTCTGGTTGAACATGAGCTATCCCGAAGGCTATGACTTTTTCGAGACGGCTCACTGGCGGCGAGGACCAGTACCGTTCGCGTCCGACACGCGCTACCGGCCGCCGCGCGAAGGAGATTTCTTCCGGACTGACGAGGCATCGCTGCGTGCTGCGCACGCACAGTGCCTGCGCCGGATCGACCATCTGAAGAAAGGCGGTTATAAGTATGACGTCTTGACGATTTCGATGACCAACCACTGGCGGATGGACAACGATCCGCCGTTTCTGCCGTTGGCGGAATTCGTGGCCGCCTGGAACCATATGGGCCTGGAACCGGAATTGGTGTTCACAACGGCGACCAAGGCGATGGAAACCATGGAGCAGGCCGTCGGCAGCCAGGTTCCGGAGTACGAAGGCGAATTCACCGATTGGTGGGCAAACGGCACCGCGGGCGCACCGCGCGAGGTGGCCGCCAGCCGGCACGCGAAACGTCTCTTGGCCGGCGCCGCGTCGCCGCTCTGGGGACTGATGCCCGCCGGTGGCGCCGCCAAGGCTCACTCGCTGTACAAGGATCTCTGCCTGTTCGACGAACACACCTGGGGTTCGAGTTGGAGTGTGGCGTTTCCCTGGAGCCTGGACACACAGGCGCAGTTTGCCGAGAAGGCCATGCTCGCCTGGCGTCCAATGGGACAGGCCGAATGGCTGCTCTCGCAGCGCGCACGCTTGCGACTGTTGCCCGAGGGCGCGGGCTTGTTTGTAGCGAATCCGTCGCGGCAGACCTTCAGTGGCTGGGTGCGAATGCCCGTCACCTGCCTGCGCGAAGACTACCGCTCACTGCTGAACCCCGCGACGGGCGTGCGGGTGCCGCTGCTGTTTGAGAACGGCATCCGCTCCTGGACTGCGCCACGAAACCCCGGCGAACTCAGCCGCGAGAATACCGCGGCGACTTTCCCTGACAACGTGCCGAATCAGACGGCGAAATTCTGGATGGAGAACCTGCCCGGCGACGGCTTTGTCCGGCTACAATTGGACACGGACGCTGCGGAAGCTGCGCCTGCAACCGACAGCGGCCCTACGGTCCGGTTTGACGAGCAAGGATGGCCGGTGTCCGCGCAATGGGCCGGGATGAAGCAGCCGCTATTCGCTGCAGGAATCGGCGACATCACAGCGGTGAAGCTCAATGCCTTCGCGCCTCGCTGGGTGATCAAGAGCATTTGCGCCGCCGGCGGCTCCGCGGAGGGCGACGAACTGCGCGAGAAGTACGTGGAAACCGTGCCCGCCACGGCAGAAGGCAGAGCGACCGTCGAAGAAACGCCTTTTACGCAACTCTATGTCCAGTGGTTGAAACATCCGCGGCTCGCCTGGGCGCAACGCCGGGTGGAACTGTGGAACAGCGAGCCGCGTGCCCGCATCACAGTGCGGTTCAACCGTCTCTCATCCGAAAGGCCGGAGATTCTGTTTGCGAGCTTCCCGGTGCCGTGTGAGGGGACACTGCCGCAACTGAGCAACGGGGGTGTGCCGTTCACGCCGTTTGAAGACCAGCTTCCCGGCACCTGCCGCGACTATTTCGCGTTGGACGGCTGGGCCGACTACGCCACGCCCGACGGTCACTGGATCTGGGTGAGCCGCGATGCGCCGCTGGTCACGTTCGACAGCCCGCAAATCTGGACGCGCCGCCAGACGCCACCGGCGCACCCGGAACGATTGCTGGCAATGCTCTTCAACAACTTCTGGTACACCAACTTCGTCGCCGACGAACACGGCGTGATGGAGTTTCAGTTCGACCTCGTCTGGCTCCAGAAGCTCGACACACCCAAAGCCGCCGCGGAACTATCCGCCACGCTGGTCACGGAACCCTTGGTCCTGATCAATACCGCCGGCGAAGATCATCCTATCGTGCGTCAACGCCTGTTTACGCCGTGAACCGCGGCGACGGCAGCGATCATCGACTTGAAGGCATTTCGATCATGGAAACCACTCGACGCAACTTCATTCTCGCCGCCGCCGGCGGCAGCCTCGGCGCGCTGTCCGTCACGGCTGACACCAACGCCATCGCAGCAATACATGGCGGCAAGCAAGCGGGTGTTATCTGGAAGATGTACCGGAAACAAGTTGATGTCAAGGGCCGTTGAAGTTCTCAGCCAGATGGATCGTTTTCACTTTGAGCTGGAAAACCGTGTGATCCGTTCGCGGCCAATGGCTTCGTCAAAACGCAACAAGGAGAATATACAGTGCGATCGATTGTCCCATGGATCTTTTTCGGGTCTCTCATCCTTCCGGGCACTTTGGCGTCGGCAGCCGATGCCGACGGCACCGTGCTTCGCCTGCAAATGCGGAGCCGCGAGAAGGCCCCGGAGGACGGCGATCTGTACCGCATTGTCTACAAGACCGTCGAGTGGGATCCGAAGAAGACGGCCATCATCATCTGCGACATGTGGGATACCTTGTGCTGTAAGATCCCTGCCGACCGCGTCGCGGAGATCGCCCCGCGCATGAACGAGTTCGTTGCGGCCGCGCGCCAACGGGGAGTGCTCATCATCCACGCCCCCAGCGGCAACGTCGATTTCTACGACGGCACGCCGGCGCGGAAGCGGGCTCTCGATGCCCCGAAAGTTGGAAACAAGGTGCCCTTGAAATGGAACGATCTCGATCCTGAGCGGGAGCCGCCGCTTCCCATCGACGACTCCGACGGCGGCTGGGAAGGCCCTCGTCTGGCGGGCCGCCCGCAGACACGGCAGATTGCGTCGATTGAGATCAAGGACGTCGACGCCGTGGATGCCGGTCCGCAAATCTACTACCTGCTCCAGCAACGGGGCATCGAGAACGTGATGCTGATGGGCGTGCATACGAACATGTGCGTGTTGGGCCGCCCGTTCGGCATCCGGCAGATGGTCTACCTGGGCAAGAACGCGGTGCTCGTCCGCGACCTGACCGACAGTCTCTACAATCCGCAACGTTGGCCGCAGGTCAGCCACTTCCAGGGCACGGAGCGGGTCATCGAACACATCGAGAAATTCTGGTGCCCCACGATCACCAGCACGGACTTGCTCGACAAGCCGGCGTTCCGCTTCGAAGGTGACAAAAGGCCGCGGGTCGCTATCGTCGTCAGCGACGACCACTACCACGCCGACAAGACGCTGCCCCTGTTCGCCCAGATGCTGCGCGACCGCTACGGCTGCGACTGCGCCGTATTGCACGGTGAGGGCGAGGCGGATATTCGACACACGGCGGAACTTCAGACGGCCGACTGCCTGGTGCTCTACGTCCGCCGTCTGGCCCTGCCGAAGAAACAGCTCGACCGCATTCGGGCCTATGTTGCGTCGGGCCGGCCGGTGGTGGCGCTCCGCACGGCCAGCCACGCCTTTGCCGCCAGGTCCACGTACCCCGAGGGCTATCAGTCGCCCGATGGCTGCGATGAGTGGCCGGGGTTCGACGCCGAAGTCCTCGGCGGAAACTACCACGGCCACGGCCCCAACCAACTCGGAAGCGATGTAGCTATGGTGCCGGAGCAGGCCAGGCATCCGATCTTGGCCGGGCTCAGCCCCCAGACCTGGCACAGCACCGGGTCGCTCTACTACACCGCGCCGTTAAAGGAAGATGCTCTGGTACTCATGAACGGCTCGGCCGGCAATCGCACGGAGCCATTGACATGGTTTCGCACGCATCAAGCCGGGCGCGTCACCTACACCGGGTTGGGACATCCCGAGGATTTCAAGCAACCCGAGTTTTGCAAGCTGCTGGTCAACATGATCTTCTGGTCGATGGATCGACCGGTGCCGCAACCCGACACGATTCCGCCACGCCCGCAGAACCTTGGAGACGACAAGGCAATCAAGTGACGTTTCTTGAAGGCCATGGTTTTCGTTCCGGTTATGGGGCTTCCCATACGGTGACTCCCATGTGATAGCCGTCGTGATCGGGCGTTTTTCTGGAATACCAGGCGGTTACGATCTTGCCAGAGGGCAACTGCACGCTGGAGGGATAGCCACAATCGGAGTTGCCGACCGTGTGCGCCAGCCGCAGCGGTTCGCCCCATGTGCGCCCATCGTCGCTGCTTAGTTTGGCGCACACACCGCGACGCCCGCTAACTCGCACACCGTAACTCAGCAGCAGACGGCCGTCTTTCAGCCGGGCGAGATGGCCATTGATCTCGTTTCTCTCCGTTACCGGCTGCGGCTCTTGCCACGTCGCGCCATTGTCATCGCTGCGGATCAATTCCATCCGATCGATGCGCGCCGCGGCGAGCCAGCATTTGCCGCCGAGCGGGAAAAGGTCGGTTTCATTGTGACGCGGACCGATGATCGATACGGGCCGCCACGTCCATCCATCGTCATCGCTGCGGAAATGCCAGGACCGCCAGCCTTTCGTCTTAAAGGACTGCCCCGGATCGATCAACTTGCCCTGATAGCAGGACGTGTGCAGCGCGCCGTCCTCTCCAGCCCAGATGTCGCCAAAGGGAATATGCTCCGTCCAGCCCGGCTCGGCCGCGGGAAATGTGTCGCGTTCTTCCCACGTGCGACCGCCGTCGGCGGAGCGTAACACCCAGGCAGGCAATATCGCATCGCGAAAGGCCGCTTGCTTAGGCCGCTGGGGTTGCTTCACATTGGTCCAGGCAGAGCACAGCACGATAAGATCTCCGTTTCTCGCCAGGCCGGCGGCGTGATTCATGCGGATGGTGTTTGGCTCGTGCCTGGTAACCGTGCTACGTTTCTCCCATGCGAGACCGTCGCGACTGGCCCAACAATCGACATCCCCCTCCTGGCCGCCGTGGCTGGGCTGGTTGTGGAAAACGGCAATGACCGTGCCGTCATGGAGCAACGTCAAGTTGGGCCAAGCGCAAACGTTTTCGACCGCGACAACCCGCTGGTGCATTTCCGGTTCCCGCTCGGGAACCGTGGCGACGGCGTCTCCCGCCTGCGGCTGTCCTTCCTCGGCGATCAAATCCCCCACCGAGAATGTTGCGGTCAATGTCAACAGTGCCAGAATCGGGCTCGTCGTCTGCATCCCATTCTCCTCGTTATGTGGGCACTTGGGCTAGATCTCGTATTGCGGTCATCCGCCAATCGGTCGCGAGAAAGCCGGCGATCCATGGCACGGTCTCTCTCCACTTGTGCCCCGGATACTTGTTCCCGGTAAGAGCCTATCCCAAAACCTTGGCGGAGAGGGGGACAGGCACATTTTGCTCCGAAGACTCCGCAAAATGAGCCAGTCCCCGGCGGTTTTGGGATAGGCTCTAAGAACCAGGATCTTGGCTCGAACAGATCCTGCCGGGCCGGGCGACTCCGAATTTGCCGCAAGTCCGCTCGGCGTCAGCGCGAAAATAAGCAGCCGGGACAAGAACACTGCAGCGATTACGGTTCGAAACACAGTGCGCCTTTGCTGAATTGTGCTCGTCGAGTCTTCTTGCTATCGAGCATCATAAGGACCAGCCGTCGCGGTACGGAGGGCATAATGCCCGGTTGGCTTCGTCGTCATGGGGAACCGTGCAGCCCAGCGGGTCAAACTCAAACGGCCGGTCGACCTGCGCAGCCACGTTTCCCAAGAGCAAGAACTCCATGACCGGTCCGGAGTGATCGAAATTCGACATCGGCATCGGTCCTCCCTTGCAGGCCGCCGCCCACTCCCTTTCATGACTGCCGGAGTGCGGCAAAATCTGCGGTGGGCCGGCGGCGTTGGGAAAGTCCTTCTCGGGCAGCAACTTGCAGACGGAATTGTGGAAATTGGCAAGTGCCCATCCCTTGCTTCCCACGAGCAATAAGAAGGAGTGGGGCGACCAGCTACCCGTCTCCCACTTCAGTGGTTGTCCGCTAACCTTCTGGAGCCGCTCCAGAATGCCTCGCCGCTTGATCTCCGAGTCCCACGCGTTACACCAATGGATTTGCGCCGCAGGCAGCGACCCACGCGCCGGCACATCGAAGCGGACGATCTGGCAGCGCGGGAAGTTGTCGGGGCACCGCTCCGAAATCTCCGTCGCGACGCGAATCGTCCGGTTTCCTGCGCCGTCAGCCCAGAGAGATCCGAGATCGAGAGCCTTGAAGGCCAAGTTAATCGAGTGCGCGCCCGCGCCTCCCAAGGCGCCGGCGCCGAAGTCGCTCCAGCGATTCCAGCCGAGGAGGGCTGGATCGTAGGCAGCGCCCCCCGCGCCGGGAAAGTCCGGATTGAGATAGCCGGGATGATAGGGGCGCGCCGCCGCCGGGCCGAGCCACAGATTCCAGTCGAGTGTGTCGGGTACGGCCGGACGTTCGACGGGACGCTCCACCGGTCCCGTTCCGCCCGACTCGAACAACACGTGCGCCTCTCGGACCTCGCCGATCGCCCCCTCCTGGATCAGCTCCAAAGTTCGACGGAACGAATCGGTGGCCATTCCCTGATTGCCCATCTGGGTAACCACTTTCTGCCGGCGGGCGAAATCACGCATCGCCCGCGCTTCTCCGACGCTGTGCGAGATCGGCTTCTCCATGTAGACGTGCTTGCCCCGCGTCATGGCCGCCATGCCGATCACGGCGTGCGTATGCACCGGCGTGGCCACCACCACCGCGTCGATCTGACGGTCCATCTCGTCAAACATTTTGCGAAAATCACGGTACTGACGAGCCGAAGCGAAATCCTTCGAGGGCTTTTCCGTCTGCCGCTGGTTGACATCGCAGAGGGCGACGAGGTTTTCACCGATTTGAGGAATCGCACGGAGGAAGTGCTTGCCCCGCGATCCCACGCCCACCAACGCGATATTCAGCTTCTCGTTGGCCTGATAACTCCAAGCCGAGACACTGTCGCGGAGAATCAGCAGGCCGGCTCCGCCCCCGGCGGCAAGGAAACGGCGGCGACTGATCGAGTTGTTCATGGCTCTTCACTCCCGGTTGGTGGAAAGGTTCAGTTCAGGTCGGGGCGATTCTCGCCAATCAGCGGCACCTGGGGATTCTTGGATTTCGGCAGCGGAGTTAAACCGCGGTTGACGAAAGCGTAGAGCCCGCCCCGACCGGCCACCACGATGTCCAAATTGCCGTCCCCATTGAGATCGCCGGCAGTGATCTTCATGCCCGTTCCGGGGGCGTACTGCGGCGGTTCGTGTACGTTTTCTTGGCCCGGATAGTATTGGAGGTGGTTGAAAGAAATCACGTGCCGTTGAAACTTGCCCCCTTGAATGTCGTACCAGAACAGAAAGAGCGGATCCCACTCGCTTTCGTCGCGCCCGTCGTGGCCGAACAGCCGTTTGCCGGTCAACAGATCGACCCTGCCGTCGCCATTCACATCGGCCAGCGCCAGGGCGTGAAAGTTGCCATAGTGTTCCTCGATGGGGTGCCGGGTAAAAGTTCGTTTCCCTTGGCTGTCCAGGCAGTGCTCAAACCAATCGAGGCCGTATCCGTGGCCGTTGCCGGCGATCATGTCGTTCAGGCCGTCCCCGTTGACGTCCGTGACCAGGATCGGGAGCGAGGCACGGAAAGGGATCTCGAAGTCGTGGTGGAATCGCCACGGGTCGCGGGTGGGATCCGGCGGCGCCTCGTACCAGCCGTGCTTGGAGACGACGTCCAAGCGGCCGTCGCCATTGATATCCCCCAGTCCGGCGCCGTGGTCGTCGGCCTCGGCCGCGATCACGTGTTCGATGAGCCAGGGCTCCTTGTCGATCGATTCCAGCCACGCGATGGCTTCGACGCGAGCCGCCGACCCCTCGCCCTCGGCCCCGCCATACTTTCGGAAGTGGTTCAGGAGAAGATCGAGGTGGCCGTCGCCGTTGATGTCGGCGGGCAAGATGCCTTCGATGAAAGGCGAATCATGGACGCGGTGAACCTTCCACTTGCCGCCGCCGCAGCCCGCGTTCTCGTACCAGAGCACGCCGGCGATGTCCGGCTGGTATCCCGAGTTGACCACGTCGACCAGCCCGTCCCGGTTCACGTCCAAGGCCGCTTCATGGCAGTGGCCGTGAAGGAAGTTCCGTTGCTCCGCGCCGTCGAAGTAGTGAGGATGCTTGTTCCATCGCGGCGCTTCGTACCAGTGGACACCACAGGTAATGTCGATCCGGCCGTCGCCGTTGACGTCCACCAGCGAGCACGACTCGTTGAACGGGCCGTACCAATAGCTCCCGATGGCCGGATTATGAACCGGACCATCGATCTTGACGGGAAGGAAGACCGGCACGGGCGGAGAAGTGATAGCCGGCGGAAGCGAGGAGATCACGCCGTCGTTGGGCACAGGTTTGTGAGCGGTCCAAAGGATGGCGTTGAGCATCGCCTTGCGCAGCTCGTCAATTTCCCAGATCGCATGTTTGTGCCCGCCGATGAACCCGAAACCGCGCCCGCCGTCGTCGCGTTGCCAGGCCCAGGCCCATAGCGGTGAGCCCGGCTTGCCGGGGAAGGGGAGAATCGGCGTAAACCCCGCTTCATTCCAGAGGAGACGCTCCGGGGTCTTGTATTCGTCCTCGGGCATTGTGAATGGCTCCAGTCCGCGGCAGATCGGATGCTCCGCCTGCTTGGACCAATCGTCGATCAGCAACGGCTGTCCGATCAGACGGGGCGGCTCCTCGTAGTCTTTGAATCCGCCGATCCAGCGAAGAAACGTCTCGTGGCCGACCTTCGACGGCAGATTGAGGGTCCAATGAATCACGACCAGCCCGCAGCCGCGCCGCATCTGCCTTTCCAGCGCCGGCATGTGATTGTCGGCGATCAACGGGTGTGGTTTGCTGCCGCTACTGCTGCTGCCGCCGTCGCTGAAGAGGACGATCGTGTCGGCATCGTCCAATGTTTTGTCATTCTCCGGCCAGCCGTTGGTATGGACCTCGACGAGCACGTGCCGGACGTTCAACGCGGTGTCCAGGCAATGCCTGAAGAGGAGCAGCGTTTTCTCATACTCATGTTCGCCGGGAGCGTGGCTCTTCGTGCCAGCGAGCATGACCACCTTCGTATCCTTGCCGAGGGCGACGGGAGACGACAAAGCGAAGCCGATGAGCCCCGCCATGCAAAAGATCGATGCATGTTTCATGAATTCGTACCTGCTCTTGCTGAGTCTGCCCCGGGTTACGTCGATTCTCCCAATCTACCTCCGCCCGCCCATCTTTCAATCTCACGATTCTACGAAAAAATATCAGGATTGTCTGAATCGCGTATTACGGCGGAAGAAAGTCTGCTGTAATATAGGGCGTGGCGATACGATGCCTGTCGTTGGATCCGTTTCGGTATCGCCGTCCCCCGGAGCGAGAGCATTGCGATGGACGCCTACTTTCACCTCAGCCTGAACCACAATCCGCCCGGCTGCCGGAACGCAGACAGCCCGCACGTCCACGACTACCATCAACTGCTCTATTGTACGTTTGGAGAAGGCGGCCAGTGTGCCGACGGATGGAAGTTCGCCATGCGGCCCGGAGATATGTTTTTCATTCCCGCCGGCACGGAACACCGTTCCCTGTTTCCCCCCGACCGGAAATTCGATTGCTACGTTCTCGATTTTCAGAGCCATCTCTTCACGCCGGCTCTGCCGGGCGACAAGGAAGCTCTCGACGTGGTCGAAAAGATGGCCTGGTTTCGGGGCAAGGTGCCGCTCTCCGCGGCTGGCCAACAACACGTGCGACCAACTTTCGACGAACTTCTCGTCGAGTTTCAGCGCAAGGATCTCGCCTATCACGCGGTGTTGAAGATGCTCACTCTGCGGTTGTTGATTTCCATTGCCCGCGACGAGGACTTTCACGGTCAGGGGCGTCCCACCTGCCCACCTCCCTCGCACGAGCAAATGATCTGCGAGGTCGTCGATTACCTGGATGCCTCGTATATGAAGGCGATCACCGTCGACTCCGTCCTTGAGTTTTGCCCGTTAAGCCGCAGCCATTTCCACGCGATCTTCAAGCAGACAACCGGCAAGACCCTCATCGAGTATCTCACCGATATCCGGCTGAAGAAGGCGAAGGAGCAACTCGTCGGCACCAACGCTGCCATCGCCGACATTGCGGCTCATACCGGCTTCAGCAGTTCCAGTTATTTTGGCCAACTGTTTCGCTCCGACACCGGTCTGTCGCCGGGAGATTACCGGAAACGCTTCGCCGGCCGCGAATGCAGTGGCAAGCCCACTAAGGAGCGGCTGCCACTCGGTCGTCACGATCGAGCCGCAGATCCATTTCCGCCGTTTCGGCGGGCACGCTGAAACCAAGTCCCGAGGAGTCGAAATCGCGGTACTTCGCCGGAACCGCCGTGGCCTGCAATACGCGGACCACCGCGCCGTCGGCGACCGGAACCACCTGCGGCGTCTTCGTCTGGATGACGAATCGCCGCGGACCGTCCGCGGATTCCTCTTCAACCGGCGTGCCAGTGGGCATAAAGGCGAGCACCTGCTCGACTTCCTCCATCGGTCCGGGCTTCATGCGGACGAGGTAGTCGTACCTCGGCTCGATGCGGACTCGGTATTGCGCGCCCGCCGGGGCGCCGCCGGCCCGCTCTGTGGTGCCGAAGGCGTACGTGCCCGCGATGCCGGTCGACAACTCGGCGTCGAGTTGGTCGTCGTCGTTGTCCAGGTAGACCATTGCCCCGATCACCGGCTTGCCGTCGAAGGTGACTTCTCCGGAGACGGGATAGTAGGTCGTGTCGGTGGAGAAGACGAAGTAGAGCACGGCCATTGTCACCACGAGCAACGCCGACAACATGCGGAAGTCGAACACTCCCCGCCAGGTGGTCTCGCTCCGCCGCAATGCGTCCCAGGGCGAACGCCAAACCAGCGCCTCGCTCTCGGCCGTGTGCCGGTGGGGGAAGGCGAACGAAAAGAGGAAGATGAAGACCGACTCCAGTGCGAACAGCAGAAACGACATGAAGAGGCTGTTGATCGCCAGGATCGCGTCGAGATTGGGCTGCACCTGGCTCAAGCCGACGGTGCCCAGCCACGGATAGACATAGCCGGCGAGCACGCCGTAATTGCCCAAAAGCTTGAGCACGTAAATCACCATGCCCACGGCGGAGCCGCCGATCAAGGTCCAGAGGGCGGCCTTGGCCGAGGTTCGCTTCCAGAAAACGCCCCAGAGGAAGACCACGGCCGTCGGCGGGGCCACCACCGGAAAGACGTCGACCATTGCCTGGAAGATCGTCGTGCCCAGCCCGCTGATCGCGCAGGACCAGGCGATCGCCACGCACATGGCGACGAACGTCGCCACGCGGCCGATCCAAACGAGCTTCTTGTCTTCGGTTTGCGGGTGCCAGCGTTTGTAGATGTCGTAGCTGAAGAGGGTGGCGATGGAGTTCAGGGCGCCGGAAACGGTGCTCATCAGGGCGGCCAGCATGGCGGCGATTACGATCCCCTGCATGCCGGGCCAAAGCATGGTCTTGATCATGTGGGTATAGGTTCGCTCGGTCATCGGCGAACCGTCGGCGTTAACCGGCAACGGCGGGATCTTGCCGGTGTTGACCAGAGCCAGGGCCATCACGCCGGGCAGCACGAAGAGGAAGACCGGCAGGATCTTGATGAAGCCGGCGAAGAGCGGGCCGATCCGCGCATGGTTCTCGTCCTTGGCGCCCAGCACGCGCTGGACAATGGTCTGATCGGTACACCAGTACCACACGCCCAAAACCGGATAGCCCAGGAAGACTGCATACCAGGTGATGCCGGTCGGGTCGGTGGCCGGTCGGAGGATCGTCAGGTTGACGGGATGGACGTTGGCCTTCAACTCGGCCCAGCCGCCGACCATGTTGTAGCCGATCACTGTAATGCAGATTGCGCCGACCAGCAGCACGATCGTCTGGATCGACTCGGTGAGCACGACGGCCAGCAGGCCGCCGACAATCGTGTAAATGGCCGTCACTCCGCAGAGAACGATGATGGTGATCAAGTGATACCAGAAGAAGTTCGGCGACCCCAGCGCAATGTCCCATCCCATCGATTGGAGGATCGTCCCTTCCAGCACGATGGCGCCGGTGTGCAGCGAAAAGCCGATGTGGACGGCGATTGCGGAAAAGATCGAGAGGATCGCCAAAAAGTCGCGGCTGCCGCGGCTATACCGTTTTTCCATGAAGTCGGGGAGTGTGGCGACCTGGGAGCGGAGGTAGAACGGCGCGAAGAACAAGGCGAGGATCACCAGCGTGAAGGCGGCCATCCACTCGAAGTTTCCGTAGGTCAACCCGGAAGTGAAGCCGTTCTGGGCGAAGCTGACCAGGTGGATCGTGGAGATGTTGGTGGCGAACAGCGCCAGCCCGATCATCGGCCAGGAGAGCGACTTGCCGGCCAGGAAATAGTCGCTCCCTTTCGCCCCTTTGCGCCTCATGCCGGCCCAGCAGCCCAGCAGAACGATGCCGATGAGATAGATGAAGATGATGGCCAGATCGAGCCCACTGACTGTTACCGGGCCTCCGCCGCTTGACGGCGCGGCGGCGCCCGTGCCGTCCGCCCAGGCAGGCGCGGCGGAGGCAAGTAGAAGAGAGGCCACGGTCAACGACGCTAGTTTCCTGAGCATAAGGCTGCACCTGCAACGTGGAATGCCGGACGAAAACACGCACGCCCCTTGCACTGCAAGAGCCGGGCGAGTGGATCCTGGAATCCTAGAGATTAGCAGACGGCCCCGACCCCGGCAAGTTCGTAGGGCGGAATTTATTCCGCCCGCCGCGGTCTGAGCATCGGCCGCGGGGAAGGGGTCGGGAGTCTTTTTTCCATGTCGGCCGGAAAGAGTTCGATTTGTATCGGGAAGCATTGCTCGGCCGACATGGAAAAAAGACTCCCGACCCCCTTGCGCTCCTCGCGTGGGGCAGGTTTGCAAACTGCCTGTTTTGCTCGCCAATTCAAGGCAGGTTGCAAACCTGCCCCACGACGTATTCTTGGCATTGTCGCGGGCGGTTGAGAAGAAAAAGATCCCTCGTCGCGCCGAATCAGCCTGCCCACGACGCAAAGATCTTCCTCGCGTACTGCCCGCCCCGCCGGTGTGCCTCGACGGCGCCAAGAGTCTTGGGAGTGTCTTTCTCCACCGCCTGCTCCAGAACGACGAGCGGTTTGGCGCCGATCTGCGCGAGGTATTCGGCCAAATCGGCATAGTCGATGTCGCCGTCGCCAAACGTCTCGGTCCAAATCCCGCCCGCCGATTGCCGGAGGTGCAACTCGCGGATTCGCGGACCGTAGAGCCTGGCCACGTCCATCACCGCCACCGCTGAATTGCCGGAGCCGCGGTAGATCCAATGCGCGTCGAGGCAGAGGGTGACGAACCTCGCATCGGTGCCGACCATCATGTGGTGGAATTCCCGCGCGGCGTTGCGGAGTTCGGCATCGTGGTTGTGGTAGGCGAGCATGAGGCCCAGCACGGCGAGCTTCTCGCCGAGCGTGTTGAGCGCGGCGGCCTGGAAGCGGAGTTGGGCGTCGTCCTTGTCGTCTTGGCTGCCCCAGCGAACGGGATTGGGATTCGTGACGACGATTTGCGTGCCGGCCTGCTTCGCTTTCTCGGCGATGGCCAGAACGCTCTCGATGCTCTTCTCCGCGGCGTCCGGCAGATGAAGCGTGCTGTTGACGTAGAGCGATCGCATTTGCAGGTTGTGCCTGGCCAGCAGCGGCACGAGCGCGTCGAGCTGCGCAGGATCGGTGACGAGCGGTTCAAAGCCGTCCATTCCGCTGGCAGCAACCTCCCGGAGGGAATCGTCGAGCGAAGCGGCGAAGTCGCGGTTTTCGCGGCGGTAGAACGTGAACCACGGATATTGGTTGGTGGCAAGCTGGAGCTGCTTGCCCGGCTGCTGCTCGCCGGCCGGGGCACCGGCGGCAAGCAGGACGCTGCCCGCCGCCACGCTCGCCCATTGAAGGAAATCTCGCCGGTGCATTGAGGAACTGCCGCCGAATGTGCTCATGGGTGGTCCTTTTAGAAATCTTGTTTGGTTGACCAGGTTGTTCTATTGGCTCTCACTCAGAGTCTATCCGGAAAGTTGAGCCTTGTTTTCGGGTGCTTACGCCG
>JAAYEH010000498.1 GCA_012728855.1 Rhodopirellula sp.
AGAACCTCCATAAGGTCGTGGCAATTCTGACCATATTCGCCCGCAGCCTTTCCAATGCCCCTCAATCACACTCGCGGCCCCGCTGGCGATCCGTCCCTGCTTCGCGCAGAATAATAGACAGATACTTCCGCCAGACTATTCTGAGGTGATTTGGGCTCCGCAGACTCGGTGAGAAAGCGATTGGCCTTTAGTGCCAAGTCGACGTGAAAGAAGCGAGCTTGTGGCATTGGTGCGCTTTGGGAGGATGGTCCTGCAGGACTTGGAGAGGTCGGAGCGTGCGCAACGCGCGGCGGCTCGCGATCGAAGGGAGTCTCTGCCGATTTCGGGAGAAGCCAGAACCCAACTCCTGCCAAAAGGATCCCCGCTGCAATAGTCACCAGTGCCGCCGGCAACCAGCGCCGAGCAATCACCGCTTTCGGTGGAATGCCTGGTCTCGCGGGCAATGAGACCCGCGACGGTTGCTGCACATGAGCGAGATACTGGCCCAAGATATCCGCCACCTCGCTAGCTGTCTGAAAACGCTCTTCCGGCTTTTTCGCCAGCAACCGATCAATGATCTCCGTCAGCCAATCGGGAATGTCTGGATTGGTTTCCCGGATCGGCCGCGGTGTGTCTTCGCACACCCGATGAATCGCCCCCGTGACCGTGGTTGCTCGGAACGGAGATCGCCCGGTACACATCGCATACAGCACGCAGCCCAGGCTAAACAGATCGCTCCGCCGGTCGATCTCTTCCCCTTTGGCCTGCTCCGGCGACATGTATTCCGGCGTGCCAGCCACCACGCCGGTCTGCGTGATCTTGGCTTCATGCACCACGCGGGCCAGCCCGAAGTCGGTGATCTTCACCCGTTCCACGCCGTTTTCCAACAGGATATTGCTCGGCTTGATGTCGCGGTGAACGAGCCCTTGGGCGTGCGCGGCCGCCAGGCCCGAGGCGGCCTGCATCCCGATCCGCAGAACCTCCTCCACCTTCAACGGACCGGTCCGGCGGATCCGTTCCTCCAATGAAACCCCGGCGATGTACTCCATCACCAGGAACGGAAGCCCCTTGGCCGCGTCGACCGCGTGGATCGTGACCACGTGGTCGTGGCTCACCGCGGCGGCCATCTGGGCCTCGCGGGTGAACCGCTTGCCCGCCGTGGCACTCGAGGCAAAGTGCGGCGAAAGAACCTTGATCGCCACGACCCGATTCAGCGCCGGGTCGCGGGCTTTCAAGACCACGCCCATGCCGCCCTGGCCGATCACGCCGGTGATTTCGTAGCGGCCGAGTTGACCGACGGTCTGCGGCTGCGTTGGCGGGTCGAGGAAATCCAACGAAAGTCCGGCAACGCAGCGCTCTTCCGCCTCGGTGGGCGATTCCGCCGAGCAGTCGCCGCCGGAGGGGCCTTGTGCCCGCAGCCGCTCGACGGCTCTCTGCAACCCCGAATCCCCCCCCGGCTCCTGCGAGACTTCCTTGCGGGCCGCGTCGGGGAGGAGATCGACCTGGCCGGTCAGCTCATCCAGCCGGGCTCGGCAGGACTGGCAGGTCTTCAGGTGCGATTCCAGCGAAGCTTGCGACGCTTCGGCCAGATTGCCGTCCAAGAGCGCTTGGAGCAGGTTGGTTTCGGGACACTGCGAAGTCGTGGCCATGTTCGCGTTCTCCGTCGATTAGGATGGAAGCCGGCATAGTAGATCCCGCTTGCCGAGCGGGATCTTGGGATCAGATTCCGCTCGGCAAGTTCAGCGGTCTCTCTGGTATCAGGTTCCGCTCGGCAAGCGGAACCTACTGTATCCGGCCATCCGCCTGTCCTTCCACTTGTTGAATCTTCTTCCTCAGCCTGGCGAGCACGCGGCTGCGGGCCATGTAGACCGCCTCCACGCTCATCCCCAGAACCTCAGTCGCCTCCTTGCTCCCTTGCCCGTCCACGTAGGTCATCCAGAACGCCCGCCAGGTATTCTCCTGAAACTCGCCCCGCACTTGCCCTGTCGCCCATTGGAACAGACACTTGCGGTATTCCTTTTCGATCGCTCCCGCGTCGTGATCCGGGGCGGGCACGGCCTCCAGCCGTTCGAACGCCGCGGTATCCCCACTCCCCACCGCCTGCCGCCGCTTGCGGGCATGAAAATCGTTGAGCCTGCTCTGGACCACTTTGACGAGCCAGCCGCGAAAGGCGCCGGCATGTTGCGCATGATCGAACTGGCCGACCGCCTGAAACACGCTCCGCATCGTCTCTTGCGTCAGGTCGGCCGCATCGGCATCCTGAAGCCCCCGCTTTCGCAACACCCCGTAGACAAGCGGCGTGTAGACCTCGACAAACTCCCCCCACGCCCCGTGATCCCCCCGGTCTCGAAGCCGGGCGAGCAGGCTCAGGCGTGTCGGTTCGCAGTCGTCCATGGTGTGCCTTTCTAAGAGGAAGAACAGGACTTGCCGCGAAGACCTAACAGGGATTCTGGGAAAAACCTGCTTTCCGTTTCAAGACACCGATCCAGGGGGCCGCTGAAGAAGGAGCGCGAGAGCGTTTTCGGCTCGCCACGACGCGATTGTCGGCCGCTTCCTACTTGTTGAACGAATTACTTGTTCCACGAACTCGGAAATCAAGTTCGCCACGCCCTTTACCTCTTACGGTTGGCGTACGACAACCTGCGCAAGCTCGCGCTGGCCAAAGTCGCCCGCGAAATGCCGCGTCGAACGCTTCAGGCAATGGTCCACGAGGTCTACCTGGGACTGGTGGGTGCCTGTTTTGCTCGCTGCAACGGATCAGGATGGCTGTATTCGTAGCCATTCTGTTCGGCCAGGGAGTTGCCATTTGGCAGGCGAGTGTCCCCGCATGTCAGAAGTTCTGCCACGTCCCAGAGGCAGATTTTCTCGTCGAGTCCGCTGGTCGCGAGAACCTTTCCGTCGGGTGAAAAGCCCGTGTAGAAGACACCTTCCGTGTGGCCCCCGAGAGCAGCAAGCAGTCTGTGCGACGCTACATCCCAGATTTTTGCCTCGCCCAAATGGGCAAATTCGAAACCGTGGGCGTCGTCTCCGCCAACCGAAACGAGCAGTTTTCCGTCCGGCGAAAAGGCGACGTCATATACACAACCCGAATGCTGTTTGAGCATGGCCAATTCGGCAGGACTTTCAGGATCACTCAAGTTCCAGAGCTTGACGGTCGAATCGTTGCTGGCTGATGCGAGAGTTCTTCCGTCGGGCGAAAAAACAACCTCCCAGATCATCGCCTCACCGTGGGACAACGGTTTACCCATCGCGTCGCCGGACCTGGGATCCCAAAGTGTGACAAAGCCGAGCTTGCTACCGGCGGCCAGGATCTTTCCGTCCGGCGACAATGTCACGGAAGTCTGCTTTCCACATTCTTGATCCCGGCAACGTGACGGAACAACAAAGGTTGATTTGCCCGTCTCAATGTCAACCATCGCCACGTCGCCGAATCCCCATTGGCTTACAGCGAGGCTTTTGCCGTCCGGTGTGGCAGCCATACTGCCGGGGCTTTTCTGCAGTGGAACGGAGCGCATCAATTCGAGTGAGTCGGCGTGCCAAAGCCGTAGACCTACGACTTTGTCGTTGATTTGCCCGGAACTTACGAGTGTTCCCTCGGAAAGGTAATGAAGACAGCGAAGCGCACCCGCATGGGCGTCGAATTGCTTGAGGTAACGTTGTTCCTTCAAGTGCCAGAGCCGAATTGTCTTTTCGCCGTATGTTCCGACAGCAAGCACATCAGGATCGCTTTTCGAGAAGGCGAATACCGACGCGCATTGGCCTCGGTTTTTTATGTGGAACGTGATCTTCGGCTGGGGCGGGGCCATCTTGCCTACGGTCGTCGTCGGCAATAGCTCTGGTGTTGTCCAAACCTTGGCCGTGTTGTCGTCGCTGGAAGTCACGAAAAACCTGCCGTCCGGTGAGAAAGCGATCGTTGCCGACCATGACCAGTGAGAATGGAACTTGTCGATCTGGGCTCCCGTCGCACGATCCCACAGGCGGACGGTTCCGTCTCCCGTAGAAGCAATGGTCCGTCCGTCCGGTGAGAAGACGGTGGAAAAGCAATAGGAATCGCTTGCGATTCGGTCTGTTGCCACTCCTGTGGCAACATCCCAGAGAAAGATCATCGCGTCGGATCCTGATGAGACGAGCGAACGACCGTCGGGCGAAAAGGCAACGGACCAGACAGTGCTCGTGTGCCCGCAGAGCGTGCGAAGCTTCTCTCTTGATGCAACAACCCATAACTTGGCCGTGCCGTCCACGCTGGCCGTGGCAAGCAGCTTTCCATCCGGCGAGAAAGCGACGCACTTGACGGCTTCGGCGTGAGCAATCAATCGCAATCGCTGTTGCCACGTGGAAGCATCCCAGAGCTTGACGGTTCCGTCGTTGCAGGCGGAAGCGCAATGGCTCCCGTCGGGCGAGAATGCCACCCACCAGATCGTGCTGGGATGCGCTGCGACAAGCTTAATAAGTTCGCCACTGGTGGCGTCCCAGATTCGCAGATCACCGTCCTTGCCGCCCGTGACAACGGTTTTGTCATCCGGCGAGAACGCGGCTGTGCGTAGCAGTCCCTTATGGCCTTCCAGCGTGTGGAGCAGCCGCCAAGCAGCGCTATCTCGTTGCCAGAGCTTGGCGGTGCCGTCTTCGCTCGCCGTAGCAAGCATATTACCGTTAGGCGAAAACACGGCGTGGTTCACGATTCGCGAGTGCCCCAGGAGTGTCGCCAAAGGTTCGCGTTGTTCCGGTAGCGGTGCTGTATTCTTCCACAACGGGATCTGCACGCTTTGCTTCGCGCTTGGAAGAACGTGAATCTTGCCTTTGCGAACCAGTTCGCCATTCTTCTCGTTGGTGACTTCGATCTCACATTCGCCCGGTTCGAGGAGTAGTGCGCGGTTCTCCGCCTTCGTCAGAGTTTCATTGGCACCATGCAAGACGACCGTCAGGTCGCTGTCCAAGAGGTTTAACTTGAGTTCGCCTTTCTTTAATCCTGGTGCGGGCGGCCCTGGGATTTTCCTAGCGGGACTTGATGAAGGGGTGGGAACCGGGCTTGGATTGTTGATGCGTGGCAAGACGTTCCACAAGAAAACCGCGGTGATAGTAGTCACTGTCGCAAAGCCCACTCCAATCCAGCGTCGTGGGTTCCTCCTCTGTGAAGGCAATTTCAACTATCGAGCCGGTTGCGCCATGTTCGTGGGGTGTTGGACGTGTGCCAAGTGATCGGCGAGCAGGTCGTGGACTTCGGAGGCGGATTGGAGGCGGTCGTTCGGATCCTTTGCGAGCAAGTGATCGACGATTTCGGCAAGCCACCCCGGTATTTCCGCATTCACCTCCCGAACCGACCGCGGCGTGTCGTCGCAGACGCGGCGGATCACGGCAATCGTGCTCTCGCCGCGGAAGGGCGAGCGGCCCGTACACATCGCGTAAAGAACGCAGCCGAGACTGAACAGATCGGAGCGATGGTCGACCGCCAGCCCTTGCGCCTGTACCGGCGACATGTACTCCGGCGTCCCGGCGACGACCCCGGTCTTGGTCACGCGGGCTTCGTCGACCGCCCGCGCCAAGCCGAAGTCGGTGATCTTCACGCGTTCCACGCCGTTTTCCAGCAGGATATTGGCCGGCTTGACGTCGCGGTGGATGAGGCCCTCGGCATGGGCGGCGGCCAGGCCCGCGGCGATCTGCTTGCCGATCCGCAGGATCTCCGCCAGCTTGAGAGGGCCCGTCCGGTCGATCCGCTGCTGGAGCGATTGCCCGGCGATGTATTCCATGACCAGAAACGGCATTCGGCCGCCGTCGTCGATGGCGTGGATCGTCACCACGTGATCGTGGCTGACGGCCGCGGCCGCCTGGGCCTCGCGAAGAAACCGTTGCCGGGCAGTGGCGACCACGGCCAATTCCGGAGCAAGCACCTTGATGGCTACCACCCGGTTCAGCTTGGGGTCATGGCCTTTCAAGACGATTCCCATGCCGCCCCGGCCGACCAGTTCCATGATTTCGTACTGCCCCAACCGGCCCAAGCGGTCCGGCTTGTCGCACGGTTCGAGGAAATCGAGGGCGGCCTCTCTGGCCGCGGAAAGCGACGGCGGGATGTCCGCGGCATCGCGGGTTGCCGCCGTGGCGGCCAGGCCGGCGGGTGGGTGCTCCAGGAAGCTGCCGGCCTCCTCATGGGCCCGCAGGAAGGACTCCACCTGACTTCGCAGCTCGGGGTCCGCGGCGCAAACCTCGTCGAGGTAGGCGGTTCGTTCGTCGGGCGTGGATTTCTCCAGGGCGGCCAGGAATACGGCTTCGACGTCGCTGGGGCGGTCGCTCATGATTAGGCTCCTTGGGAAGAGGTGTCACCATGCAATGCGACAAACGCGCCTGGCGCGCCTCAAATTATTTCCAACTTTAAGCCAGCAGGGGGCTCGAAATGGGGTTGCGCGGTGTATGTTAGCTCCGTAACCTCATTCACCTGCCGGATGAACCGGCAGGGGTCTGGTGGAGTGGAGAGGCTTGCAAGTTAGCTGCTTAATCTCATTCACCCGTGGCACGAGGCCACGGGGGTCTTGTGGTTGTGTATAACGACGCGATTGCCGAGCGGAACCTCTTCGCCCCAGGTTCCGCTCGGCAAGTGGAACCTACTCCTGGATTCTGCGATACAGCCAAGTTCGCGCATAAGTCCAATATCGTGCGGCAGTTGCGCGGGAGATCCCCAGCGTTTCCGCAGCCTGATCCTGGGTCAGACCGGCAAAGTACCGCAGCTTGACCAGTTCGGCCTTTTCGGGCGCCTTCGCCGCCAGTTCGGCCAGGGCTTCGTCCAAGGCCAGCAGTTCCGACACGTCTTCGTCCACCGCGGCATCATTCTCAAGCAGATCCCGCCTCTGGTGGTCTCCCCCGTGTTTCTTCCTCTGCTTCCGCCTGGCATTTTCGACAAGGATCCGGCGCATCGCTTCGGCAGCAGCGGCGAAGAAGTGGCGTCGCCCGTCCCAGTGCTGCGCCTTCTCGACATCCACCAGCCGGATGTACGCCTCGTGGACCAGCGCCGTGGGCTGCAGCGTGTGGCCGGGCGACTCATGAGCCAGCCTCTGCGAAGCCAGCCGGCGCAGCTCGTCGTAAACCAGCGGAAGCAGCCGCTCGGCTGCCTGCGAATCCCCCTCTTCGATCGCCGTGAGAATTCGCGTAACGTCGCTCATGGGGTAGCCAGTTTCTTGATTCGCGATGGTCTTGCGTCAATCGATGCTGCTCATCAAACGGCGAAGGCCGCATCATAGAACGGGAGAAGAGACCATTTCAACCCGGCTGAAGTGGGAGATAGAATTCAGCGGCCTGAACCGTGCGGCCTCGGGCAAGCAGCCGGGCTGCTGTGCCGTCGGTCTCCAATGGGTGGTCCCGGCTGCCGCCCGCCGGCTTGACTTCCACGGCATGTGGTGAGTAGGCTGGGAGGCGGTTCGTTTGAATTGAATGCCCCACCCGGCACTGCCACGACCTTCCCTCGAACGGAGATTCACTTCCATGATTCCCAACAGCCGTCCGATCCACTTCGTTGTTGCCCTTGCCGCTTCATGGCTGCTGAGCGTCTCGGCGTCGGCAGTCGCGTTGGCCGATGTCGTTGAGAACGTCGCCCTGGGAAAACCGTACACGATTTGGCCGTCGCCGAGTTATTCGCTCTGCACCGATCCGGGCGACAAGACCCAGCTTACCGACGGCAAATCGACGAAGGAGTACTTCTGGACGCAGCAGGGGACCGTCGGATGGTCTCATCCCGCCTATGCCGTGATCACCGTCGATCTCGGCAAAGTGGAGCCGATCTGCGGCGCATCGTTCACCACGGCTGCGGGCGCCGCGAGCGTTACCTGGCCGGCGGAAATCCGGATTCTGGTCAGCGACGACGGCAAGACCTATCGCGACGTCGGCGATCTGGTGGCGATGGACCACAAGAAGAACGGTCCCTGGCCGGAGAAGTATGCGATTCGCCGCGTCGTTGGCGACGAACTGGCCACACGCGGCCGCTACGTGCAGTTCCTGGCGATTCCGTCGGCAGGCGCGCCGTATCTTTTCGTCGATGAAGTGGAGGTGTTCCGCGGCCAATCGGATCTGCTCGCCCGCGATCCCGGCGGCAAGCCTGTCGAGAGCGCGAAAGCGATTTTCGAGCAGGGGCGGGTTCGACGCGCTCTTCAGATCCGCTACAGCGCTGATGTCGCCCACCTCCGCACGGCGATCGATGAGGCCGGGATCGGCGCGGAGACGAAAAAGAACCTGCTCGGCCGCTTGGACGACGTGCAGAAACGGTTGGCGACCGCCGCGGCAGACACTCCTTCCGATCTCCGCGCCGTGTTGCCGATCGGGGACGCCCACGCCGAGCTGTTTCAGGTCCAGGCCGACTTGTGGAAAGCCGCGCGACGGCCGGAGTTCTGGGCCGTCGTGCCAAACCTCTGGGATCCAGTGCCGCTCGTCGGCATTCCGCCGGCCGCCTCAAACGCGTCCGTGGAGGTTCACGCCATGCGCGGCGAATACCGGGCGGCGGCGGTCAACCTGCACAACTCCGGCAAGCGAACCTTGCAGGCTCACATCCGACTGGAAGGCGTGCCCGCGGCGCCGGCCCCCGACTATGTGACGGTTCACGAAGTGGCTTGGACCGATACGGCCCAGTCCGAGCCGATTGCCGCGGCGCTTCCGGAGGCGAAGCGAGAAGGGAGCCAATGGACCGTTTCCGTGCCGCCCGGCCTTACCCGGCAGGTATGGTATACGTTTCACCCGACCCAACAGCCGGCCGCTGCGCATCAGGGCAAGATCGTGATTGCGGCCGACGGCGTCGCGCCGCTGGAAATCCCCCTGCAACTGCGGATTTGGCCCTTCGATTTCCCGCAGAAAACGACGCTGCACCTGGGCGGCTGGAGCTATACCGACGCCGGCAGCATGTACGGAGTGACGCCGCAGAACCTGGCGGCCTTCCTCGCGCACATGCAATCGCACTACGTCAACGCCCCCTGGGCAACCTCCGCCGCGCTGATGAACTTCCGTTTCGACCCTAACGATCCCTCGAAGATCGAACTCGATACGAAGCGGTTCGACGACTGGATCGCCCAGTGGCCCAATGCCAAGCGCTATCACGTCTTTCTTTCCGTCGCCCATTACTCCGGCGCGATCGTCACGTCGCTGGGCGGCGCCAAGATCGATTCGCCGCAGTTCAACGGGCGGGTGGGAACCTGGATCTCGGCCTGGGTGCGTCACTTGAAGAGCAAGGGTTTGCGGGCGGACCAGCTCGCGCTTTTGATCCACGACGAGCCGCACGAGGGCTCCGACGTCGGACCGCTGTTGGCATGGGCCAAGGCGATCCGCGCCGCGGAGCCGGAAGTGGTCATCTGGGAAGACCCGACCTATCGCGATCCGACGAAGGCGCCGCCGGAGTTGTTTGAGGCCTGCGACGTGCTTTGTCCGAATCGGCCCATGTGGCTTGAGCAGGGCAAGGCGTTTGACAAGTTCTATCTCAACCAGAAGAAGCAAGGCCGCACCTTGGAGTCGTACTCCTGCTCGGGCCCGGCCAAGCTGCTCGATCCCTACAGCTACCACCGGCTGCAGGCTTGGCATTGCTGGAGGATCGGCGGGACGGGCTCGTACTTCTGGGCTTTCGGCGACAACAGCGGCGCGTCGTCCTGGTGCGAGTATTTCGTCAAGGGCGGCCCGTTCACGCCGGTGTTTCTCGACAACGAGTCGGTCACCGCCGGCAAACACATGGAGGCGATCCGCGAAAGCGTCCAGGACTACGAGTACTTCGTGATGCTCCGCGATGCGGTCGAGCGGGCCAAGGCCGCCGGCCGGTCTACGGCGGCGATTGCCGTGGCAGAGAAGCTGTTGGCCCAGGCGGCCGATGTTGTTCTCGATGCCGACGGAGCCGACGAGATCCGCTGGCATGAGCCGAAGGACCGCACCAGGGCCGACGCGGTCCGCGTGCGGATTCTCGAAGCGCTTGAGTCGCTCAAGTAAAGATCGACTGGCAGAAAACGACAAACGGCTCGTAGGACGCCGGTTGTAGCTGCCAATCATCGCCCCACCGGGATAGACCCGGCGGCGGCTTTTACGACTCCGCGTTCTCCCGCGGAATCGTATATCGCCGCGAATCGCCGAGTCCGGTCGGGCCTGCCGTCCGGCCGGTGATGGCGGCGACAATCTTGTCGACATGCACATGGCACGTTTCGATAAAAAACTCGAAACGCTGTTGTGTGCCGCCGGCCGCCGTCCCGGCGACGTAGAGGCCGGGAACATTGGTCTCCATCGTTTCCGGGTTCCAGGCGGGTATCCGCCGCTGGCCGCGAAGTTCCACTCCCGCCATTTCGAACAGCGACATGTCGGCCACGAAGCCGCTGCAAACGAGCACGAAATCGGCCGGTTCGCGGAGCAGCGGACGGTCGATCGGCTCACCGTTGCTGGTGGGAGCAAGCACGACGTCCCTCGGCGTGATCTCCACCGGAGTTCGCTCGGGCAGGAAACCGATTTGGCCCTGGCGGATCAACATGCCCACTTCGGCGAAAAGGTGCGGTTTGACGATCTCGCGGTCGAACTCCGGGCGGCGATAGCAGACCGTCACTTTCGCTCCCACGCGCCAGCACCGCAGGGCCGCCTCCACCGCCGAGTTTCGACCGCCGACAATCAGCAGTCGGGTGCGGAAGTACGTGTGGGGGTCCGGCGCAATGTGACGGACGTGCGGCAGGTTCTCGCCGGGCACGCCGAGAAAACGCGGCGCGGCCATCCCACCGGTGGCCAGAACCACATGGCGGCAGCGGTAACTCTTCCGGCCGGCCAGCGCGTTCGTCTCCAATTCAAACATTTCGTCACGCCGGTCGATACGCTCGACCTTCTCGTAGAGACGCAGATTCAAGTCGAACTGCTCGACAACGCTGCGGAGATAGGCCAGATACGCCTCGCCGCTGATCTTTGTCTGGTCGAGATTGGGAATTGGAATGCCGGCGACGGCGATCCGTTCGGGCGAACTGAAAAAGTGCGTGTTGGGAGGCCAGCGACGGATCGTCTCGCCAAGCTGGCCTCCATCGAAAACGACGCAGGCGACCCCAAGTCGCTCGAAGGCAACACCGAGTTCAACCCCAATGGGCCCGGCCCCAATAATGGCAACCTCGATCGTGCTGGAATCTTGTCCCATGGTGGTTATCCGTCGGGCGGGAGGTTCGAGTGGAAAGAAAACGGTCTATTGGAGTATCATTGTAATCACCGAGGCAACATCGCCTAGAAGCAGAAATCCGCGACTTTCCTCCTGCAAGGAGGCTTTACCCGTTGAGCAAGCGATCCGGCAAGAACAGAATTGAATCGACGCATGCGGCGACTCCGCGGCAACCGCGGCGAAATCTCAGCGGCAGAACCATCCCGCTTCTGCTGGCGCTCGTCGCTATCGTGGCGTGGTTTCGCGCCGGCTTGCTCTTGTGCGAGTTGGAATTCTACGTCTATCGCTATGAAATCGCGCCGCGCCAAACCGGGTCGGCTCCGAGCGTGGCCGTCTTGCTGTTGCTCGGCGGACTCCTCGCTTTCGGGTTATGGCGGGCGGCACATGCCGGTGTTGCGAGGGAAAGTTGGAAGCCTACGCTTTGGCTGCTGGCTTCGGCGGCGATTCCCCTGGCGGAAGGACTGCGCACGGCGGGTGTTTCGCTGCCGTATACCTTCTTCGAGCCGCTCGGGTTTGCCTTGGCGTCCGGCATGGCCGTTTGGCATATGGTCCGGGGGGAGGTCCAGCGCGCGGCAGTCCCACCCCGCACAACCGACTCGGCGGTCTGGCCGGTCGTCGCCGTTCTGGCTACGGCCGTGTTTGCCGCCTGGTGCTACCACGAAAGCGTTGATGCCTACTCGGTCTACCAGTTGGGTTTCGCCGATTTCGGCGATCATGGCCGCCGTGTGGTGAATACGTGGGAAGGTCGAGGACTACTTACCCGCTCGCCGCAATGGGCGCCGTTCTTCGATCATTTCGATGGCGGACTGGTCATCCTGGCGCCGCTATGGGGATTGTGGCCCGATGCACGGCTCTTCTTTCTGATCCAAGCGTTTTGTCTGGGACTGCCGGCCGTCTGCGTCTATGGAATTGCTCGACGCTTGGGCGCGACAAGGCTCGGCGGCGCCGCCTGGACAGGCGCCTACCTCGTCTTTCCCGCCGTCGGGCAACTGAATCTGAATTACTCCTACGGCTGGCACGACGTCAGCTTGGCCCTGCCACTGGTTGCCTCGGCATTCTGGGCCTATCTGGCTGACCGCCGTTGGTTGGCCGTGGGTCTGGCGGCCTTCGCTACGACGTTCAAAGAGGAAGTGTTTGTCTTTCTTGCCGGCCTGGCGTTCGGATTGATGGTTCTGGAAGTTTGGCAGCGGCGAACAGAGCGCCGGGGGAGTGACGCGGAAGCGTCTCGATCCACACCGCTGTCCACGGGTCTGCGCCCCTGGCAATGGGTGGCGGTCTCGATGGGCTTCGCCGCCGGGTTCTTCGTAGTCAGCCGCCTCTTCGGCTTGATGGAGAATCCCACGGTCTGGAAATTCAAGAACCTCGGTTCCACACCGGGAGAGATTGCCCTGTCGCCGCTTCTCCATCCCCGCGAGTTTTGGGGGCAGGTCATTCAGTCCGACTCCGTCTATTACCTTCTGGCCATGCTGGTTCCCGCCGGGTTGCCGTCGGTTCTGCGAGGCTGGCCGATCCTGATCGCCTTGGCGGCGCCGTGGATGGTGCTGCTGGGATGGCAGTTCGACGCCGCCCGCTCGATCGCCTTTCAGTACGTCACGATCCAAATTCCGGTGATCTTTCTCGCTGCAATGGTCGGCGCCTGGCGAACCCGCCGCGACCCGACAAGCTTCGATCGGCTGCTGCCTGCCGGGGCAATGGCTTTGGTCACGGGCACGGTGGCCTCGGTCTATCTTGGGGCGATGCCATTCAGCGGCGTGACCATTGCGTTCACTCGAACGGCGGAAGAAAAGGCCCGTCTCAGCCCGTATACCGCCACACTGGATCGAGCCGTTGCCCTGGTCGACCGCCCCGAAGCTTCCGTGATCGCCTCCGGGCGGCTGGCGGCCCACCTCCTGGCCGTCGGTCGGCTGGAAATGGTTGGTTTCGCGATGGAGTGCATAAGCGGACTGTCGCGCGAGGCGGGCGCGGGGCGAGCTTGGATCGAGGTGTTCGACTGGGTGGCCGTCGATCTAAATGATCGGCTGTTGCACCACAGTCTCGACGAGTTGAAAACCGTGGTCATGGCCGCCGAAACAGCCGGTTACCGGCTCGTGATGGCCGAGAGCGGGGTGCTTGTCTACCACCATCCGCGGCTGGGAGAAGCGGATCAACAGGATCATCTCGCACCGTGGCGGGTTTCGCAAGCAGAGAGGCAACGAGCCGTTGAGCAGTTCAAGCCGGCGCTCCAAACGGCGGATCTCCGCGTACTGGCCACTCGCACGACGCCGGTTGGATCACGTCTCGGTCCGCAGCGGCTCGAGATGGAATTGATCTTCCAGGCGACGTTGGACGAGCCGGCGGAATACCGCTTTTGCCAGGTGTTCCGCGACCGTGCCGGAAAGATCGTTGCCGACTCGGGGCCTTTCGTACCGGTCGGGGGCAATCGTCCTACGAGTTGGTGGAAAAAGGGCGAAGCGTGGCGAGAGCGAATGGCGCTGACCATTCCGCCCGAGTATGATCCTGATCAATTGAGCGGCGAATTGCAGGCTGAGGTGGTGCGAATCGGCGAGTAGGCCTCTTAATTTTTCGCCGATCCCAAGAAAGGCGGCGAGCGGGCAGAATTTGCCCGCTCCTGCCATGAGTTGAGTCCGTTTGTCGTGACGCGAGGAGTAGAAATTATCCGCCGCGGGGGTCTGGCCGCGACGGGTTAGTCAAGGCGGCGATACTTAACAGTCGGCGACGGGACGCTAAACGAGTTCCTTCTTCGCCCCAATGAGCGTTCGCAACCGTTCGGCCAACAGGGCGGCGTCGAAAGGCTTCTTGAACGTCTCGTTGATGCTTGAGCGGTCGAAACTCGTCGAACTGCCGTCGTCGGGCAGCAACGCGATCAAAATGATCTCGGCAAACTCGTTGTTGCGGCGCAGATTTTGACAAATCTGCAGGGCTTCGGTTCGGCCGATCGAAAAATCGACGATGATGCAATCCGGGTGGAAGCTCTCCGCCTGGATGCCCGCGTCGAAACCGCTGCCGGCCACCGCAACTTTGAACGAACGTTCCGACGGGAGTTCCCGTTTCACGTTCTCAATCAGAATCTGATCCTGGGCCACGATCAAGATCTTGGCCATTGCCTCATCTTCCAGGTCGCCCAGAGGCATGCCGTGTTCCTTGAGGAACTTGATGAGGTATTCCCGCGGAATCCGCCGGTCTTGCGACCCGGGGATCCGGTAACCCTTCAGCCGGCCCGAATCGAACCACTTGCTGACGGTGCGCGGGGCCACCTTACAGATTTTGGCGACCTGACCAGTTGTGAAGACCTTCATTGCAGGCTCTCCGATATCTCACTCGCCTAGTTTCCATTCCGCTTGCGACGTACGGGATGTTCGTCGCAAACGGTTCGGCCCCTTGTCTGCAGCGTTGGCGGCCGGTGGTCGATCCATCGAGCCGACTTTGCCGGCCAACCGCAGACATCTGGGTCGGGGCACACAGTATTCGCTTCGCACTTGGCTCTGGTTCAGCTCCCTCTGACCCGCGCCTTACTTAACACATCGGCAACCAGGGTATCCGGAAGTCAGCGAAAATCCGTAATATAGAGAAGGCGCGACTCAACCAATTCATCCTGGACCCTGCGACTCCCTGGAAAAAACGGCCGACGGCTCATCGGCGCGCGGAGAAACAAGCCGCGGGCGGCGCGGCGGCAAAAGCCAACACACCCGTCAGAAGTGACGTACATGGCAGGTTCCCCCCTTTGACCTTTCCCTCGGTCAGGCAGACCGTCTTGTCTGCCTGCCATGGAACAGGTCTTCCGAAGATAAGTTTCGAGCGGGAACGCCTTAAGACTTTAGAAACTTTCTCCTGTCGTAGCGACCGCAACGGTCGCAATGAATCGGACGATTGCAGGAAAAACACCGGCTAGAGGGCCAGCAGCCCGGCTGCTTCGAGCAGCCGGGCTGCTCAAACGCGGGCATCCTCTTAGAATCCCAGCCCGGCGCCGTCGAGCACGGCCGTACCGACCGTGCCATCGGTGATCTGGAACATCGTCGGAAACCTCTCCGACCACGCCTGATTCGCGGCGGGGAAATACTGCCGTGCATTCCCCTCGATTGCCGCCACGGTGGGCACTCGCGCCGCCAGTGATGCCGAGTGCAGGAAGGAAGCCCCCGGACAGGTCAGATCCTGGACACAAAGAAACATCCCGTATTTCTGCGCCGCTGCGCCCATCAACAGTGCTTCGGTCTGCCCCTTGCACGCCTTCAAGGCAACCCCGGAATACCCAAGCTCTCGGGCCAGCAGCAGACTCTCAAAATCGACCAGCGACTCGTCAATCACCACCGGCTTCCGCTTGGCGGCCTCATGCATGCGGTTCTCCGGATTGGCCTGAAGATCCCGATGGGTCGGTTGCTCGATGTACTGGAGTCGCTCGAGAGCCGCGGGAGCGCGCTCGCCAACTTTCGCCAGGAACTCCAGAACATACGCCACGTTTTCACACCGCTCGTTAAAGTCGGCGGAATAGTACCAGGCATCGCACCTGCGGCGGCGCTGAGCCTCTGCGGCAACCCGCTCGACCGAAACGACACGATCGACGTCCCAATCGATGTCATCTCCGTTGAGTTTGATTTTCAGGTGCGTCAGGCCGTCGGCGGCGATCCATTGGGGAAGCGTTTCCGGGAGCCCGTCATCGACCCTGGCCGCCACATCGGCTTCGGTGAGTGGATCCAATGCGCCGACGAGGTGGTACAACGGCATGGACGGCTTCGGCGATCGGAGGGTATAGCTGTCCAGGTACTCGCCGGAGAACTCCTGATTCAAATAGGTTGAGAGATCCGCGTTGGCAAAGTCGCTCGACAACAGGTTGTAGGAGTTCTGCCCAAGTGCTTTGCCGTAGGCGTCGTGGATGGCAGCCTCCAACGGACTCGCCGCCACGAGCCGCGCCAGGCATGGCATCGATTCCTCGAGTCCCAACTCGGCCGTTACCGCGTCAGCCTGCGCGGCGTGACCGGCCGCCAAGACTCGGGTAATCTCCAGCGGATGGCCCACTTCGGTGCATTGTACCGCCTCACGGACAAGGCGATCCCCCAGTTGGCTCATCGCTGCGAGTGTCTCTTCATTCGTAAGGATCTTGCTCGGCCACCCCCAAGTATTCCCCAGCGGCATCGAGCCAAATCCCTGACCTCGCCGGCCGTCCCGTGTCTCCACGTCAACCGTCACGTGAAACAGAACCGCATCGGTGACCACGCGCCCTCCGAATTTCATCGGAGTGCGATAGCCGAAACGCTCAGTTCGTCCCGCCGCATCAACCAACCGAATGTCGGTCGTTTTCGACATGATTTCCTCCCACCCCGGCCAAAAACCGGGACGGCGCTGTCATGGAGTGTCAAAGCAGCGATGGCATCGCAACGGCGCGCCGTGCAAGCAGTCCTGCCAAACACTGTCGGCCCGGCCAGTTCATGCTGAGCGCACGGCGACTTAGCCGCCCACTTCGGGATACGTTCCGCTTCCCTGATCGCCCAGTTTTTTCGCAGGCCGCCCGGCAATCAAACGAGTTGTTTGCGCACCGCCCAAACGGCGGCCTGGGTGCGGTCCGACACACCGATCTTACGCAGGATGTGCTGCACGTGTTCCTTTACGGTTTCATAGCTGATGTGCAGGGCCTGCGCGATTTCCTTATTGGTCAAACCGTAGGCCAGTTGCCGAAGCACTTCACTTTCGCGCTGCGTCAGTGGCACTTCGACATCAGCAGCCAACCGCGGAGTGGCCAGCGCGCCGGTCACTCTTCGTAGTTCGTCGCGCGTCCACGCACTCTCGCCCGTGGCGGCGCAACGCAGCGCTTTCAGCAACTCTTCCCGAGTACACCCCTTCAGCAGGTAACCGCTTGCCCCCAAAGCAACGGAGCGGGCGATATAGGTCGGATTGTCGAAGGTGGACAGCATCAGCACCGGCAAGTCCGGCTTGTCGAGTTTAATGCGGCCCAGAGCGGTAAGGCCATCGCCCTCGGGCATGCGAATGTCCAGAAGTACGACATCCACGTCATTCTGCAAGGCATAACGGACAGCAGCTTCTCCAGTGGAGACTTCAGCCGCAATCTCGACCTCGGTGTCGGCGAGGAGGGTCTTCAAACCGCACCGCACCACCTCATGGTCATCGGCGATCAGAATTCGGATCTTGTCCATGCGGAACTCCCATCATCTAGTGGCAACACCTGTTGGAAAACCGTCCAGCGCCAGATCGATCCAAACCCCAGGTTCCCAGGCCGGATGTCCTGTCGATCACCGCTCGGGCGCCGTGCGGCCGAGCACGCTGGCGACTTCCCCGTAAACCAAAAAACATTTCTTCTCAGCGCCGTCCGGGATAAACCCGATACCGAGTCGCTGTTGGTACCTGTTATCTGGAGCCCGTCAACCATTGTCGTTTCCGACCGGCCAACCAATTGCTGGGCCAACAGATCACCGCCCAAAGTAATGCGGACAGTTGGGGGCTTTTCTTTCTCCCCAATCCGTGTCCCTCTAGCTGACCACCGTCCAGCCACCTTTAATATTAACAGAAACTTCCGTTCGTGGCAGTCCCTAGAGGACACTTGGGGGTACGGGACGCGACGAGCGCGGGTCACCCGAACCCCCGGTTACTTTAACGTAGACCGGGGCCCTCCGATAGCCACCACCCGACAAAAACATCGAAAAAACGCCTTAAGCCACCTGAAAGAGTGGCATCGCACGGGCGATCTTTGCATTTCCTTAGCCAGGAGGATGCAATCGGGCACCCGCGGACCTCTTGCACGCCAACAACTGTCCCGCCAAAATGCGGGCACCTGCTTAGCCGCCCGGTCTCTACTACTTCGGGATCCCGACAGATGCTCGCAAAACTGAGAACCTTCGCACTGTCGGGAATTGAAGCAGTCCCCGTCGAAGTCGAAGTGGACGTATCGGCAGCGGGGCTGCCGAAGACGCTTACGGTCGGGCTTCCCGAAGCCGCCGTCAAGGAAGCGATTCACCGCGTCGAACGCGCGATGGTCAACTCCGGTTTTCAGCGGCCTCAGAGCCGGGTGGTCATTAACCTTGCCCCGGCCGACCTTCCCAAAGATGCCGCCTCGTTCGATCTCCCTATCGCGCTGGGGATTCTGGCCGGCAGTGGCCAGTTCGCTTCGGAACAACTGCAACGCTATGCGGTCGTTGGCGAACTGGCATTGGACGGCAATACGCGTCCTACCAAGGGAGCATTATCGATGGCGATGGCGGCTGCGGCGGCCGCGCCGGAAGGACTCCGTGGGCTGCTCGTTCCCATTCAGAGCGCCTCGGAGGCGGCGGTGGTCGAACAGATCGATGTCATTGCGGTGGCGAGCCTTACCCAAGCAGTAGCATTCCTCGCCGGCGAAGTCGATATTGAGCCAAGCCCGTCGCGACTTGAACAAATCTTCCAAGAGTTGTCGGCCTACGACGAGGATTTTGCCGACGTCCGCGGACAGGAAATGGCCAAACGTGCCCTGACCGTGGCCGCCGCCGGCGATCACAATGTGTTGATGCTGGGTCCGCCCGGTTCCGGCAAGACGATGCTTGCCAAGCGACTTCCCTCGA
>JAAYEH010000499.1 GCA_012728855.1 Rhodopirellula sp.
CCAAGCCATTCATCCTCCCCAACTCGGCGCAAAGGACTACTTGAAAGAAGGAAGGCATCTTCTCCTTTCCAAGTAGTGGCCCAGTTTACCTGAGCACAAACGGGTCAATTCTGCTGAGCGGCAACGACGAGGCGAGGCAAACAGCTTTGATGAACGCGATCAGTGCACTTTGCAGAGGGCTGCTTTGTCTTAGCTGCCAATCATCGCTCCACCGGGATAAACGCGCCGGTGACGTGTCGCGCGATGCATTGTCAGCGTAGTCGCCCGCTGCGCCCCGCTGGCGGTGTTTGCATCTCGCTGGAGTCGAACGCGAAATCTGCTTCTTCAGTACCGTCTTTGGGCACGGCAAACTGAATGCTTCCATCACGCGCTCTGGGAGGGAGCTTGAACTGATAGGCCGCCTCCATACCCGTTTCGAGGTTGGATTGTGGAAGTCGATTCGGATCTTTGTAAACCAGCGTCACGACATGCTTTCCCACCACCGCGCCGCGGCCATCGGCCCACCTCAGTTCGAAGCGACCGGAAGCGTCGGTTATGCCGTACGACCCGGGACTGGCGCTGGGCGCCGCGGCAGCTCCCGGCGCGGGTTGGAAATTGACGAACACGTCCGAAACCGCCTGTCCGTCCAACGTTACGGTGCCGGAAACCGGAACCGTATGGACGTCAGAACCGCTGCAGCCGGCTGTCAAGCGTGTTCCCAGGCTGAGAAGAAGCCCGGCCGGAACCATGGTCAGCCGATGGCCCGATCTCCAGCCGTGCGGACGGTCGGATTCGGATGGGAAACCACACACAGCCTCGCGACGGTTCGAAACGTCCATATCTCTTCCATCGAGCAACGAGCATTGGCCGGCAGATTCTTCATCATGGTGGGTTCGTAGGACAGCTAGAGGATGCCTACGGAACCGTCGCAACCTCACCGCCGGCAACCGTGGCGAGGTCACAGAACAGGTTCATGTCAACATTTGTGCTGAGGAAATGCACGGACCCGTCGCACATCAGCCAGTTGATGCCGTCAGGATGGTAGCTGCCCCATCCGAAATCACAGAATTTCACGTTCGGAACCGACGCCGCGCAGCCCGACCGCGTGGGAGTGGTCCGCAATGATCGACTGAGCGGAAGTGCTTGCGAAGTGGAATAAGCCACGCTGTAGGCCCAATATGTCCCGCCTCTGGGCAGGTCATCTGTAACGCCGTGACATTCCCCTACGGCGATTGTGTTTGACGCTCCATCACTTGTGGTCGAAAAGCCTTCACATTTCGTCAGAATGGCCGGGCCAACAACATGAAACACACCTTTCCACTCAGGATGCGCCGAGTGAATGGGCTGAAAGCCCGGATAACCCCAGAAGCCTCGATCAGGCATGAGAATGTAGATAATGTCGCTGCGGCCCGCCATGCCTCGGTAAGAGCCGCAGCGATATTTCGTATCGGGACTGACACTGGGGCCGCTGAGGCCGTACTGTGGTGTTTCGATATCCGTAGCCCGAATATCTGATGGGCAACTGTAGACGGGTACTTGTGTCTCGCGGACCGACTTATTCGCAGGATGCCTGTTAGGCACGTTGTGATCATACTGATCGTAAAGATTCTCGTACTCGAGGTAAGGCAGAAGCGAAATCGCCCAGTTGGTACGAGCGGGAACACTCCAGCCACTCATCACGACGGGCATCCCTGTAACAACATTGCCGGGTGGAAAGCATCGGTGCGCGTCGTGGTAGTTGTGCATCGCCACGCCAATCTGCTTCACGTTGTTCGCGCACTGCATCCGTCGTGCTGCTTCGCGCGCCGCCTGAACCGCCGGGAGCAGCAGCGCGATCAGAATACCAATGAGCGCGATCACGACGAGGAGTTCCACCAAAGTGAAGCCTGTTCTGATTCTGTTCAGAGTCGTCACGTTTCTCACCCTTTAATCAATGAACTCTCGAGTTGCAGGACTGGCTAACGAGGATCGCCGCTTGCGCGACGCCGGTCGCAAACGTCTGGGTCAAGGTCGTCCCAATTACCCGCAGTCAATTGAGTAGTGGCGTCGCCTTCCGCGCTGACCGTGTAAACGCCGTAATGCATCTCGCTCTTGGCAGCGTACACGATCCGCCCGCCGTCAGGAAACCAACGGGGGAACTCGTGCCATATTCCTTTGTTCTCGCTCAGGAGAATCGGCAAGCTCCCATCCGCGTTGATGATGGATATCGTGTTCTGGTGCGATTCATCTTGTACGCGACGGACAGTAACAATCCGGCGACCGTCTGGCGATGCCGCGGGGGACCAAGTCGAGCCCTTTTTGCCCCACTCGTCGGTGATCTGTCTCACTTTCAATGTTCGCGGATCCAGCTCGAATAGGTCGCAGTCGTTTCCCCAGATCGGATTCTGACTTGCAAACAAGACCGCACCATCGTTTTCTCGCCAACATAAGCCGGTAACCAGAGAATATCCTTGACCGACCGCTTCCTCCAACAGCGTTTGAATCGCCTGGGTTTCCACGTTTGCAGCACGTATCGCCTTGCCGCCATTTCCGATGAAAACGACTTCGCTTCCGTCGGGGGACCATGCAACGGGCGCCATTAGCGGGTCGGTATCCTCTAATGAGGATATGAGTGTGCCGCGGTAGTCTACGACATGCACTTTCGGGCGGCCTTGCCGATCCGAGACAAAGGCGATCTTACGCGCGTCAGGAGACCATTTGGGAAAACGCTCGGTAGCGTGGTTCTTCGTGATCCGAACCGGCTGCTCTCCGTTGGCATACATGCGGTAAATCTGGTAGCTCTCTCCGTCGCGGTTGGAGGCAAACACGATCCATGTCAGAAGGCTTCGCACATCGATGGCGGCAATCCCCGCCTCGGAACCACGGTTGACGACAAAGAGGCGGTCACCGTCTGCCGAGAACTCTGCGTCTGCCAAGCCATCGCGGAGGCCTTCCAGGTGTCCCAGAATCTCGCCGTCCTTCGCGTCAACGCAGAATAGTCTGCGCGTGGCTGGACATAAAGCGACGAGCAGATCGCGTTCAGGAAAAACTGCCAGGTTTTCGGGAGCATGACCGTCGAGGTCGATCTCAGAAATGCGCTCAAACGTCGCTAGATCAACAACCCAGATCTTTCGATTTGCTGAGTCGCTGACGAAAACACGATTCAGCTTGGTCGACGCGGCAACGCCGCGCAAATCACCGTCCACGAACGTCAGCGATCTCGCCACCTCGTAGGGGTCGGTAAGGCGGACTTCATACAGAGTCGGACCGCGCGATTTGCGCCGCCGCGTGATCACGTATGCGAATTGGCTGTCGTCACTAAATGCCAGATTGTGGCTGGTTGGTTCGTCCTGTAACTTGACTTCGCCGAGCAGGACAAACTCGCCGTCGGCTATATTGACGATGGACAGTTGATCGTTGTCCTCATCGATTGGACGGTTGTCGTCTCCCATAGGCACGACCAGTTTCTTCCTGTCCGGTGTAATGCCGATATCCGCCGCCCAGGTGTGTTGCCATTTCGGGTCGGCACTAAGATCGAGGTTGGTGCGCGACATGTTAGCCTGGAGGTCAACGCGAGTCATGTATCGGCCATAATAGTGGACCGTATAGAGATAGCGACCGCCATCGGAAACCACCAAGTCGCCATGTAGCTGGTCTTCCGTGAACTTGATGGTCTTTCGGACAGTGCCGGAGGAAGCGTCGACCAGTTGTATCGGACCCCCGGCGCCTCCCCAATATGCCACGTAGATGGTCGAAGCGTCGTCAGAAACCGCAATTCCCCGAGCGTTCGGTTCCGTTTCTATCCAACGAACAAGCGACGGCGGTTTCGTGCCGGGCGGAACCTCCGTGAAATGGACGGACTCCCTTGCTGCGTCCCACCTCCAGCGAATTCTCACCTCGCGAGTCTCGGCTCGGACACCCTCTTTGCTGACGTTCAACTCATGCTCACCGACACTCAAACGGATCGTTACTTTGTTCGATTGGACATCGATGGTCTTGTTGTCGATTGTGACGACTGCTCCTGCCGGTACTTCGATCTCGAGGGTGCCGTAGCCGGTCTTGAAGAAGATGACAGTGCATGCCAACAGAGCCCCCGCGGTCGCCAAACCGAGGCAACGCCGGCCGATCTGTCCGCGGCCCGCACGAGGGGCCGTAGTTGCCGGAAGGCCGTCGATATATCTCTGCAACGCTTCGGCCAATTCGTCCGCCGATCCAAAACGGTCTTCCGGGGCCTTGGCCATCGCTTTGAGACAAATCGCCTCCAAGTCGCGGTCGATTTGCGGACAAAGGGAACTGGGCCGCTTCGGACGACCGTCGGCGATCTTGATCATCATTTCCGTCACCTTGCCGGTGAAGGGCAATTCGCGGGTCAGCATCTGGTAGAGCAACACGCCGAAGCTGTAGATATCGCTGAGGAAATCGGCGGGCCGGCCGTCGATCTGCTCCGGCGCCATGTACGGAACCGTCCCCAGCAACGTGCCGCTGCTGGTCGTTAGGCCGTTGGTGTCGTGGCTCCTGGCGAGGCCGAAGTCCATCAACAGCGGTTCGCCCGACTCGTCCATAACGACGTTGGAGGGCTTGATGTCGCGATGCACGATGCCATGTTTGTGGACCGCGGCCAGCGCGGCGGCCAGTTTGCGGGCGATGTGTACTGCTTCAAGGGGGCTGATGTCTCGCGACTCGATTTCACTGGCCAGCGATCGGCCGCGAATAAGCCGCATCGCCATGTAATAGACGCCGTCGATCTCGCCCGCGTCGTAAATCGTGCAGACGTTGGGGTGCTCGATCCTGGCCGCGGATTCCCCTTCGCGAAGGAAACGGGCCACGGCGTCCGGGTCCGAGTGCGGATCGAAACGCGGGATCTTTAAGGCGACTTCGCGTTTCAAACGGGTGTCCAGTGCGCGATACACGGTTCCCATGCCGCCACGGCCGAGCGGTTCCAAAACCTGGTAACGACCGACGAGTTGACCGGGCTTGAGCGCGTATTTGTCCGCGATGGCGGAGGGCGTTTGTTCCAGGTCGTGGGCGGACGTATCCACGCCTGGCGAGTGGAACCCTGTGGGATGAAAGCTGCCGCGTTCGGCGTTGGCTTCCTCGTTGACCCGTGTCAGGTCCACTTGATCGGACAGCGTGGGAAATCGCGACTCGATCTCCTCGACGCCGGCCGGTTCACCCAGAACGGCGCGCGTCAGGCACTCTGCGTGGAGCAGTTCAATAATCAGTTCGGACCTGCCATTCAACTCTTCCCATCGGGCCAGATAGACTTCCAGGCATCGCCTCTCGCCTCGCTGCCAGCGAAATTCCTGGTCGGACTTGATCAACTCGACCAGCATGCGTTGCCGGAGGGGGTGATCGGCGGAGGGCAGGAACGGGTCGAATTCAATGCCTGGATCTCGCTGCCAGGCGCGCTCGAACTGCCCGATGGCATCGGCCAGCGCAACCCAACTTTCGTCGTCCAGTTCCAGGATAGGAACTCTCGGATTCCCGGACATAGCGACAGCCTCCCGGCGGTGGTCGGACGAGTCCACGGACTCTTCCCGTCTCATCAAACCGGAAACGGCTCCCAAGGCGAGCAAGAATTCCGGTCAGTCGCAAAGATTTTGCTTCATCCGCCTCTGGAGCCGGTCTCCGAGGCGGGTCAAGACCCGGCGTACAGTCCAGCGTGTACATCCCACTTCAGAGGCAATTTCGGAAGCGGAGTAGCCTTCCAGGCATAAGCGAACAATCTCCGGCTCCGGATCTCGCAGCCCAGTGGTGAGGAGTTCTAACTCGTCGAGAAACGCGGCAACTTCTTCTTGAGAGGGGTCGCGCGCGAAGAATTCCGGGGAGAGTTGCTCGCCATCGCAATGGACCTCGGCGGCAACATCGCGCTTCGCCGCCCGGTGCCGTTCCGCTTGGTGCCGCACCTTGTTGAGCGTGATTTGCACCAGCAGCCGCCAGAGTGAGCCCGAGTGGTCGAGTTGGTAGTCGCCTTGATGCGAGCGCCGGAAGAAGGTGCGAAAGACGGATTGGACGACGTCGTCGGCCCCGACGCGCCGGCCGAGTTTCGCGTCGATCCAGCGATCGGCCAACGCGCAGAGACGTTGTGCGTAGCGCCGATACAACTCGTCAGCAGCCTGTTGATCCCCCGATTGCCAACGTTCCACCAGGGCTTTGGCGGGTGCCGCATCGGACATGGCCCATCCTCCGGCATGGAATTGGCTAGTTCATGGTAGGGCCAGTATACTTAGGATCGCCGGGAACGCAATAGGGGGGGCGCGAAATTGCAGGAATCGGCCGGCAACTTCGGTTTCTGAGCCCATGCGGAGTACGATAAGGACGATTGGAAGGGAGACTGCTGAACCATGTCGATGACAGCCTACCAGGGATTGCTGGCTACGCTTGCCGAGCAGTATGAATCAATCGAATACCCGACTCCGCAGGCGTCTCAAGCCGATTTGTTGGCTCACTTGATCGACGCACGGGGTATCACTCAGGCGGAACTGGCGCGACAAACCGGCGTCCTGCGTTCGGTGATTGCCAATGTCCTCAAGGGGCGCCGCAAGATCAGCCAGGCGAACATTGCCAGGCTGGCGGCATACTTCCACGTATCGCCGGCGGAATTCATCGAGGGATGAACCGTCTCCGGCGTTAATTCCATGTCACTTGCTTACGTCATCGTCCCAGGTTCCGCACCCAATCACGGAACTCTCGGATCAGCGTTGTCTCTTCCGTCGCATCGCGTCGTTGCAGAAACCGGTCCACTTCTTCCAGAGGCAGAAAAGGATTCGATGGCATTCGATCAGGCGGCGTCAGACGTTGGCTGCTTGCCAGGCGGGCATCGATGTAGCAGATGCGGTTACGAGCCGATCCGCGCTGTTGGGCAACACCCCGTTCCCACTGTACCCCGCAGACGGAGGCGGAATTGGCCTCGATTCGTAAGCTATGTATAATAGTATGCGAGCGTCGGATAACGGATCGACGACTTCGCCTCCTTTCGCGGCGCCGTGCAACGCGGAAAGGGGATGTTTTGCAAGACGGAGGGAAACTACGGGAACCTTTGAGATGTCGATCACGCTGAATCTTCCTGCTTCAGCCGAGCAGGCTTTTCGTCAGGCTTGGGGAGACGAGATTGACCGGAAGGGCCTCGAGGCATTAGCCATTGAGGGCTATCGCGAAGGCAAGCTCAGTTTGGGAAAGCTCGCCGAGTTGCTAGGTTTCCCGACGACTCACGATGCCGATCGCTGGCTAGCCGATCGAGGCGTGGCCCTCAACTATTCCGTAGAGGATTTTCGCGCCGATTGCCGAACGCTCGGCTGCCTCAATTCGGCCCGAGATTGACTCATGCTCGTTGTTTCGGACACCGGGCCGCTTCGCTATCTGGCGCTCATTGGGCACGTCGACAAACTCCCGCTGCTGTACGGCGCTGTGCCAATCCCGGAAAGTGTTGCGAGAGAGCTGTCCCATCCGAACACGCCCGAAGCTGCGCGGGCTCTCATCGCTGCTCCCCCGGTCTGGCTAACGGTCCACGCGGGGGCGGGCAGCGATCCCGGACTCGATATTCTGGGTGCGGGAGAGCGTCAAGCGATTCGGCTCGCCGAACAGATCCAAGCGGATCTGCTGCTGTGCGACGATCTTCTCGCGCGACGATCCGCTGCCGAGCACCGTCTACAAGTGATCGGCACGCTCGGCGTGCTTCGAGACGCGGCGAAGCGCGGCCTGCTCGAAATCGACTTGGCCCTCGATCAACTCCGGACGCGAACCAATTTTCGGGCCATAGACACACTGTACAATGCGGTGCTCAAAGACGTCTATGGAAACACCGATGCTTCTTGAGACATCGCGTGCCAGGCTGGCGGCGTACTTCCACGCATCGCCGGCGGAATTCATCGAGGGATGAATTGTCTCCGGCGTCAATTCCATGTCACTTGCTTACGTCATCGTCCCAGGTTCCGCACCCAATCGCGGAACTCCCGGATCAGCGTTGTCTCATCCGTCGTATCGCGTCTTTGGAGAAACCGTTCCACTTCGTCCAGCGGCAGAAAAGGAAACGAGTTGCTGCGCGGTTGCTGGGAATAGATCCCGTCGGGCTGCAATACATAGACCCGGATCCTGATTGTATCATACAGCCAGACTTCGGGCACACCGAAGACCGCATAGATTCCAATTTGGTCGACCGAGCTGCTCGTGATATCCACTTCAATGGCAAGATCCGGCGGTTCGCTACTGGGGTCGTAGTTATCCCGCCCTCGCACCTTTGCCTCGTTGGCAACATAGTAGCACTCGTCGGGTTCGACGCCGCGCTGGCTCAACTCGTTCTTGAGCGTTGTCGCCCCGCCTCGGCTGATGGGGATATTGAGTTCGACCGTCATGATCTCAATCATGCTTCCGATCAGACTCTTGATCCGCTGGTGCTGGCACGAGGGCGTCGTGATCTCCAGCAATCCTCGATCGTAGGTGAATCGCGTGCCCGGCCGGTCCGTTTCGGCCAGCAGTGCTTCATCGGCTGTCCAGTTAACGCGGCTCAGGACAACACGGTTCGCGGTGCGACTCCAGACGTGCGTCGGTCGCCCCGCCTCTGCCGCGAACACTGATTGCGAACCTGCTTAGATCCCATGAACCGGTGCGTTGACTTCGCACCCACCCTAATGGCCTTTGCAGCCGATACGTGCTGGTACCACGCATGGGTGAACTCGCTGCCGTGGGATCTCTTGACGTGTTTACGATTTGTATACATAATGCTTTCTGGGCGTCGCGTATGAGGAGTCGGCATGCATGTGATTTCGCGAGCGGCGATCAAATCGGCAATGGCACGGCATCCGTCGGCTGCCGCTTGGCTGGAGCAATGGTGGCGGCATGCTACCAAGAGCCGTTGGGACAGTCTGCACGACGTCCGCGTGCTCTACGCGTCGGCCGATCAGGTCGGTCGCTGTCTGGTCTTCAATGCCTGCGGGAACCGCTTTCGCCTGATTGTCGGTGTGAAGTATGCCGACGAGATCCAAGGGGGCACGCTGTGGGTGAAGCACTTTCTGACCCATGCGGAGTACGATAAGGACGATTGGAAGGGAGACTGCTGAACCATGTCGATGACAGCCTACCAGGAATTGCTGGTCGACTACACGCCGCGGCCCGTTCGCACTGAGCGCGAGTACCGACGGACGATGCGCTTGATCGAGAGGCTCATGAAGAAGCCCGGATTGTCGCGAGCTGAAAGCGAGCTGCTGGAATTGCTGGCTACGCTTGCCGAGCAGTATGAATCGATCGAATACCCGACTCCGCAGGCGTCTCAAGCCGATTTGTTGGCTCACTTGATCGACGCGCGGGGTATCACTCAGGCGGAACTGGCGCGACAAACCGGTGTACCGCGTTCGGTGATTACCAATGTCCTCAAGGGGCGCCGCAAGATCAGCCAGGCGAACATTGCCAGGCTGGCGGCGTACTTCCACGTATCGCCGGCGGAATTCATCGAGGGATGAGTGCCGCTCAACTGCGCGACTTCACCCGTGACGAGCGCCCGGAGTATTGGAATCCTCTCATCCCTCGGTCCGCGCCGGCGACGGAAACGTAGTTTTCGTACCCTTCCCGGCGCCGATTGACGGAAAGTCGTCTTCTCGCCAACGCCTACCGCCCGCCGGTCTGCTCCAGACTCGTCGGAATCGGCGTATCCGCAAAGGGAAGCGTGTCCGGTGTGATGCGGACCGGCGTGGTAAATTTCAGCGGAAGCTCTCCGACCCGATATGTCAGCTCAACGAAGTAGGCAGTCCAGCCCTTGGGCGGTTTCGCGACGGTCGCCGTGTAGACACCATCGCTGATTTCCAAGTCACTGGCCGTGTATTTCGGCCCGAGGCTTTCCAGGCGGAAATCGCGGGCGTCGGGATTGGTCGCCTGCCAAAACGTGGCGGCAAGCGGCGGATCCGCGGCCTCGACGCGAATCGTCCCATCGCTCTCGAATTTCCAGGTAAACTCCGGCCGCGGTTTGCCGCTGAGGATCAGCCGGTAAAACGCCACGATCGATTCCAGCGCATCGCTGCCGTCGAGCGAATGGTCCGCATTGGGAACCACCCGCAAATATTTCTCGCCTTCGAGATCATCGAAGTAGAAACGGGCGGAGTCGGGGAGGAAGAACTGGTCGCCGGCGGCGGTGACGATGTATTTAGGCTTCTTCAGCCGATGCCGGTAGCTGTAAGGATCGACAAGCCGGTAGAGATCGTCCGAAGCCGGCGCGTCGAGCCGCGCCAGGATGCCGTGCGTCTGGTAATCGTGGATCGCCGGCGCCCAGAAGCCGTACGCCGCCCAATGGTGCCGGATCGACTTCTCGGCATTGAGCACGTCGATGACGATCGGTACGATCGCTACGACGCGATCGTCAACCGCGCCGGTCAGCCAGGTCGTCCAGCCCCGCTTCGATCCGCCCGCCACGACGAACTTGTCCACTCTCGCCTTGCCGCCCTCGTCCGAGGCCATAAGAGCGGTCACCGTATCCATCGCCCGCACGGCGCTTTTGACCATCGGATTTCGAGCCGGCCACGTCGGATCGCCAGAGTTGAGGAACTGATCCCACGTATAGGCGACCAGATCATCTTCGACGCGCGGTTTTCCGTCGCCGTGGAAGACCAGCGGCTGGTTGGGAACCATGTGAAGTTCCGCCGTCACTGAGCGAGTGGCCAGGGCGATCTTAGCCATCCTTTCATCGACTGGCTTGGGCGGATCGCGATCGTTCCTCCCGCCGCCGATGAAGAGAAACCCGGTATCATAAGCGACCGCGTCCGGCTTGACGACGCGGAGCCAATGCCGCCACTGCGGCCGATCGACCTCTTGGCTTGTCCGCCAGGTCTGCGAAGTCATGTCCACCAGATAAGCGGTGAAGCCTTTCCCTGGAACCTGCTGGACGAGTTTCCAGGAATAACTCGGATCGGCTTTTTGGACGTAATCGTCCAGGGCCGTTCTCGCCGGAAACGATTCGGCAGCTTGCAGCCGCCACGGGAATACGTCCGGCGCGATGGCCAGGACGGCAAGCGACATCAACAGGCGGGCGAAGAGCGCTATTCGCACAGGAGCGGTTCTCCTGGGATCAATGGGGTGGGGGTAAGGATCGGCGAATAAAACAACTGTCGGGAAATCCCCGCGGGGAAGGGGTCGGGAGTCTTTTTTCCATGTCGGCCGGGCAACGCTTTACTATAGGGATAGAGCTTTTTCCGGCCGACATGGAAAAAAGACTCCCGACCCCCTTGCGCTCCACACCCCGGATGAATGCGAGATCTATTTCTTCGCCGTCCCTACTTCTCCATCGCGTAATCGGAGGGTTTCAGGCCCGGCTTGAACTTCTTGAATCCATAGGGTGTCGGCTCGTACTTGCCGACGATCTCGACGTTCGCTTTGGACGGGATGCGGTCTTCCATGCCCAAGCACCAATAGGCGGCATTGACGATCAGTCGCCTCAGGCCTTCGCTGGCCAGGTCGGTCGCCGCGCCCATCGTCGTGGTGAAGACGCGGCCCGTTTGCCCGTCGGCGCCCGCATACGTCTTGGTCCAGGCGATTGGCATCATGGGGTTGTTCTTCTCGTTTTCGACCGGCCCGTCGCCGGGGTCCATTCCAACGAGAACCTGGCCGAGGACCAGCGGCTTGCTGTCGCCGGGAAGCGGCAGGTGAACCGTGTACACGTCGGTCGGGCCCCAGATGTCCCCGCAGCCGCGGACGATCGGATGGTCCTTGGCGCCCGGCGCGACGATGCCTCGTGTGCTCTCGTGGGCGTGGTGCCCGTGGTGGTTGACCCACGTCTCACCGAGGATCTGGCGGCCAAAGCCCCCTTCCCACTCCTTACTTTGCCAGTCCCATTTCGAGTAGGTCTTGCCCGCGGGGATTTTGAAGGCGTGCGTAGCGGTCCGCATCCCGATGATCGGCTTGCCGGCATTAACGTACTCGGCGATGTGGCGCATCTGATCGTCGGGGAGGTCGCGGAACCGTGTGGCGATGACCATCAGGTCGGCAGTCTTCAGCGCTTCCAGCCCCGGAATGTTGCTGCTGTTCATCGGATCGATCAGGCCGGTCTGGGGATCGACCGCGAAGAGCACCGTACACTTGAATCCATGATGTTTGGCGAGGATCTTGCCAAGCTGCGTCAGGGCCTCTTCGGACCGGTACTCTTCGTCGCCGGACACCAACACGACGTGTTTGCCTTTTCCCGGCCCGTCGCCCCCTTCATAGACGACCCAAGGATTCTCGCCGCGGGCGGAGGTGATGGTCAGTGAGGCCGTCAGAGCGGCGCTCGCCGCGGCAAGGGTCCAGAATTGTGTCCCGGTTCGCATCGTTGGTCCTTTCGCTGGGGTGTTCGGGGGTCGAAGCCAGCACCTATTGTACTTCAAACACTTGACGAAAACGACTCATTCGGAGCACGGCAGTGATGGTTTCCTCTGCTTCGGCCGAAAGCCTTCATCATCGCGGCCTGGACCGCCCCCTCGGTTTACGGGGACGTCGGGCGCTGTCGTAGTTCGCGGCGCGACTTAGGCTGTTATAATAAGTAGTCAGCACCAGCAAATCAAAAGGTTCATGTCGATGTCAACCACTACAAATCACAGCCTGCGGGCGGCTGTCTCCCGCGCTGGCTTGCCGCCCCTGGAGGCTGGCGACCATCTCGATCAGAAGACATTCCACGCTCGTTACGAAGCGATGCCCGACGACGTGAAGGCGGAACTCATCGGAGGCGTTGTCTATATGACCGCTGCACTCAGACGTGCCCACGGCCGTTTTCACGGGTTGATGATGCATTGGCTGCATAGCTATGAGGACTCGACTCCGGGCGTCGAAGCCTACGACAACGCCACAACGATCATGGCCGACGACAGCGAGCCGCAACCGGATGCCTGCCTGATCGTCCACCCCGACCGAGGCGGGCAGATGCGATTCACCGAGGACGATTATCTGGAGGGCGCGGCGGAATGGGCCGGCGAGGTGGCCACCAGCACCGAGTCGTACGATCTGCACAGCAAGAAACGAGACTATGAACGCGCGGGCGTTCGAGAGTACGTCGTGGTTGCGGCCCGCCAGGAGGAGGTTTTCTGGTTCGTCCTTCGCGACGGACATTTCATGGAGAAGACGCTCGATGAGGACGGCTGCTATCGATCGAGCGTTTTTCCCGGCTTATGGCTCGATCCGGTCGCTCTGCTGCGGTTGGACAGCAAGCGATTGTTGGAGGTTTTGCAGCGTGGACTCGCCACCGACGAGCATTCGCGTTTTGTTCGGCAACTCTCCGAACAGGGGCCGGACGCATCGTGATCGCCGACCGACTCAGAACCGCACTTCGATCATGGAGAAGTCGTCGTCCAACAGATCGGATCCCTTGAGTTGTCTCACCTGGTCGAGCAACCGATCCGCGGTCGATACGGCAGGCTCCGCCAGCTCGGCGAGGTAGCGGGCGAATTCATCGTAGGCCCACTCGGTGCCGTCCGACTTGTGGATCTCGTTGTGCCAAAAGGCTCCGTCGTCGGATCGTTGGGCACGAACGGGTCGGGCAAGACGGCGCTCATCAATCTGTCCCTTCGCGCCCTTATACCCCGCCAGCAATGTCTTGACCAGGGGCAACCTCTGCCGAGCCGGCCGGCAGGGGCTTGTCGTTTCAAGGACAACTTGCGGCTTCGTTGTCTTGGCAGTTTTCGGAACGGTTTGCGTTTCGCGTCAGCGGCTCTTTGGCTAGCGCACGGTATCGCACAGCACGCGGAAGCCGACGTTGGCCGCGGCGGCCGTGATGGGAAAACCGAATCGTTCGGCGGATCGACATGCGGCTCCTGTCTCGTTCCAGGCGCCGCCACGAACCACCGCCAGCGATCCTGAATCCGGCCCCCGCGGATCCTCCGGGGGTGACCGGTCGTAGTAGTCGGCGGCGTGCCAATCCTCGCACCACTCCCAGACGTTGCCATGCATGTCGAAGAGCCCCCACGGATTAGGCCGGTACGAACCGACGACCGCAGGTCGCTCCAAGCAGAGGCCTCGGTCGACGAAGCCGTAGGGAAGGCCGCCGTTGAAATTTGCCCGCGTGGACTGGAGGCTGTCGCCGCAGGAGAATGCCGCGGTCGTTCCGGCACGGCAGGCATACTCCCATTCCGCCTCGGCCGGCAGCCGATAACGCCGCTGCGCCCGAGCCTCATCGGCCGTTCGCGACAACTCCCGGCAGAACCTCTGCGCCTCTTCCCAAGACACGCCCTCGACCGGAAAACGCCCGGTATTCACGCCCGCGACGGCTTGCATGCACGGACCGGTCGTGGAGAAGTGGCTGGGGTTGCTGCCCATCACGCGCCGGTATTGCTCCTGGGTGACCTCATGCACGCCCAAGTAGAACGGCCGGATGATCCGCACACCATGCTGCGGGCCTTCATCCTCGTCGCGGGCATCCTCGCCGTCCGGCGACCCCATGGTGAACCGTCCGGCGGGGATCCATTGCAGTTCCATGCCCAGGGAATTCGTGATTCTCTCCCCCGGCATTGACGGCGTGATCCAGGCCAACGGAAATACACCCACGGCGTCCTCGATGATCCGCACCGGCGTCTGCACGCCGTTGAGTTCCCTTTGGGCGGCCTGCGGCACTTTCTCCATGGTGTAGCGGTAGATCTCGTCGCTGTCGATCAGACCGTTGTGGTCGTAGTCCGCCGCACCGCTCAGCCCCTCGGCCATGAAATAGGTGAACAGCCCTTGTTGTCTGGCGTGCCATTCGTGCGACCGCTGGTCTTTGCTGCAGCTTGCCAGAGTGAGCATCCCTTTGGACAAGCGGAAGGCCATGCCCAGTTCCTCGCTGGACGGGCCGACCCGCTCGACATTGCGTGTCGTACCCGCGTGGCAGCAGTCGAGAATCAAAACCTTCTTGCGCGCGGCGCACGCTTGCAGCAGATCGGCCAACTCCCGGGTCGACAGCGCACTTTCTTCCAAGCGGTCGTGCTGGCAATTCTGCGGGGCCAGGTAGCCTTTGCCTTCGATGAGGAAGCCGTGGCAGGAGAAGAACACCAGCAGCGTATCGCCCCCTCCGGCCTTCTTGAACCAACTTTCCAACTGCGCCCGGATGTTCTGGCGCAGCGGCTGCAGTCTCAACTCGGTCTGGTCGTCGGTCATCAACAGGATTCGCTCGGAGGCGTAGCCGCATTTCTCCGTCAGACATCGGGCCATGAGACGAGCATCGGACACGCAGTATTGGAGCCTGGGGATCGCCGGATCAAGGTACTCGTTGATCCCGATGAGCACGGCCCAGCAGCGGTTGGCCGGCATCCCTGGTTCGGCAGCCACGTACTCGTCGGCGCGAACGAGAACCGCAAACAAGATCGCCGGCCACAACCCTAGCATTCGGATTGGCAAATGCAGCACGCGTCGGTTCTCCTGTCTGCCGTGCGTCCATTCGGGACGTCATGGATCGCAAACCACGCGAAAGCCGAAGCTAATGTAGTCATCGTCACTTGTGTACGCTTGCGGCACGTCCCTTTGTCGCGCCGCGGAGCGGCACTTTGCAGGCAATGCCCGGTAATGGCCGCCTCGTAGGACTCGTAGATTATAATAGCCACCGGTCGTCGCACTGTGAAGGCGGGCGTCTTTCTGGAGCGGACCGCGCGGATCCACCGAGGGAGACTCGGTGTAGTAATCCCGCTTGTAGTAGTCAAAACACCATTCCAAGGCATTTCCATGCATATCGCACAGGCCGAAGGAGTTCGGTTGGTAGGATCCCACTTTCAACAATCCTTTCCGCTTGCTCTTCAACCCGTTTTCGCCATACGGACTACCATTAAAGCTAAAGTACTCTGTGTCCGCGTCGTGCCCCACGTTGAATGGACTGGTCGTGCCACCTCGACAAGCATATTCCCATTCGGCTTCCGTTGGCAAGCGGTAATTTCGGCCGGCACGCTTCTCATCCGGCATCGCCGTCAGTTCACGGCAGAATCTTACGGCGTCCTCCCAGTTCACGCCGAGTTGTGGATAGCGATCCGATTGGAAGTAATCCTCAGGAGGGTACCCGTACGAGCCTGGAAACTGGAAGTATTGTTTTAGTCGCGATTCAAGTTTCGCGTGTACTTCACTGCCTCTCGCTTCGGCAAACTCGGCTCGTGTGACCTCGTAGACGCCCATGTAAAACGCCTTGGTGATACGCACTTTGTGCTGCGGACTCTCATCTTCCTTGTGTCCAATCTCGTCATCCGGCGAACCCATCATGAACTCGCCGGCCGGGATCAGGACGAGCTTCATGCCGATCGAGTTCGTGATGTGCTTGGGAAGCTGGCTGCCGCCGCTTGTGCCGCCCGTTGCCACAGCTTCTTGCCGGGTACTCGGTCCGTGCTGGTGCTGAGCGCTTCCGGTAAGCTGCTGCGGCTCGGGTTTCACCGAAAACTTTGCCACCGGCACCACCTCCACGCCTTTGCCGGAGACTTGGAAAGGCATGTGGCTGTCGGCCCCTTTGCCCGCCGCTGCCTGCACTTGCCGGTTCAAAAAGCGGCACAGCTCTTCGCTATCAACAAACTGGTCGCCGTTGGCATCGGCCTCGCCGGAAAGGGCTCGGGCCACCGAGGCGCTGAACGCCGTCTCTTTCTTGCCTTCGGCCACCAGCGGTGTCTCGCCCTGGCGGCAACAAGCCAGTGCGGTCAAGCCAACCACAGTCTGCAGGGCCTCCGCCAACGGTTGGCTCGGGGATCCGGCGCCAAGAATCACCAGTTTCCGGCGCGCTCGGCAGCGGATCAGCATCTCGCGAAGGTCGTCGACGGACAGGGCCGTCGCTTCCGGCTGTGCCGATTCACACTCCTGCGGCGCCAGGTAAGCGCGGCCGCCGGGACGGACAAACGCCCGCCCGGCGTAGAAGAGCAACACGGTGTCGTTCGCAGCCGCATGGGCCAGCCAGGCCGATATCTGCGTTCGCAAGTTGATGCCCAGAGGGCGCAGATGGGGCTTAGGCTGATCGTCCGTAATCAACAAAACGCGCTCTGCGCTGTAGCCGGCACGTTCCACGAGCGCACCGTAGACGAGCCGGGCATCCGGCACACCGGACTCCCACGCGCGAACGGCCGGATCGAGATAGGTCGTCACACCCACCACGACTGCCCATAGCCGGGACTCAACTCCCGAATCGAGTCCCTTTTCGGAAGCCTCGAAGTCGGGTGGGTTGGCCCAAGCAGCACCAACGGCGGCTGGGTGCAGAACAAGCAGCGCAACTGCGAGTTGCCTGAACGGAGAAGGCCACATGGTACAAGACCCTCCCAAGAAAGAACTGCCTCGTCCCAAGGGGTTTCAGAGCCGCTATCCAAACCGGTTTCTCGCTCCAGACACGTGCTTGGCGTGGGAAACCGGACTGGTTGTGTTCGAGTCTCTCAGGATACCCCAGCGACATGCGGTTGAACACCCAGATGCACGACGGGGCACGCACGACCACCCACAAGATGAGTGTTCTTCTGTGGCCGTACGGATCCATGATCTGTCATTCCGGCCACATGAAACCTATGTCCAAACCCGGGAACCGGCCGCCAAAAGGTTTATGAGGCTTTTGGCAGGCACCCTCGCGTGTCCGCAAAGTCCGACGTTTCTCGATAAAGACCGGGAGCCAGTCTCGTTTCGTCAAGGCTTTTCAGCTCATCAGGGTGTCAACAAGAAAACGGCGGCTGGTTTCGATCAGTCGCTGACCTTCGTCGGCATCGAATTCTCCTTCCGTTTCCAGCGAGAGGGCGCCCCGGTAGCCGTGCCGGCGGAGTACTTCAACGCAGGCGCGGACATCGACCTTGCCTTCGCCAAGAGCGACGCAACGGGCGCCGACCACGTCTTTGACATGCACGTGGACTACGCGTCCGACGACGGCCTTGAGAGTGGCCACCTCGTCCTGGCGTCGGCCGATGGGAGTCCAGGAGTACCCGCCGTCGATCGTCTCCACGTAGGTGGCGCGGTGGACGTTGGCCGTGTCGTAGTTGATCCCCAGCCAGGACGATTCGGAGAGGCTCATGATCTTCTGCAGGCCGTCGGCCGTGAGCGAGAAACTGCCGTGGGGCTCGATCGCCAGATAGACGCGGCACTGAGCGGCGACCTCGAGGATGCGGGCCAGACGGTCGCGAAGGACCGCCAGGGCGTCGTCTTCCGACATCCCCTTCGGAATGCGGCCGTCGCCCGCATTGACGACCGGGATGCCCGCCTCCTTGGCCCAACGGATCGCCTGCGTGATGCCTTCCACGCTCTCGGCGTCGGGGATGATCGCTCCGTGCGGCGCCCAGAGGGCCGTCGCGCCCTGGAAACCGAACTGATCGAGACGCCGGCGGAATTCCTGGGGATCGTCCTTCCAGGCGTCGACGTGCGGGCACCAGGGGCCGGTGGCTTGGGGCTCCACGTATTGATACCCTGCACGCTGAATTCGCTCGAGGGCTTCCTGCAGCGGAAGTTTGCGGAACGTAACCGTGCCGCAGGCGATTTTCATCTCGGCCGAACGGGCCGCGCCCACGGCCGACTTGCCCGAGACGGCAGCGCCCGCCGCCGCCATCACCGTGGTCAACATTTCCCGACGCGTCAGTTGCCCAAAACATCTTCTTGTCATAGGACTCTCCTCGAGACTGCGGCAAGGAAGAGGGGAACAGCCGCAGTCGCAACGTCGCATTTCGCGGAATACCTCCGCGCGCGGCGAACTCCGGTCCTCTTCCTCCCGCTGCCGCACTTGCAGTGTGAGCCAATGCAGTTTTCAGCATTGGATCTCCCGGTACGTCTCCCATTATACTGGGGGCCGGAGGTAATCGCCATGAATCCAGCGGTCTTTCTGTTTCACTTTTGCCTGTTCGGCGCGGCCGCGGCCGCGCCGTCGAATTACGAGGTTGTCGTTTACGGCGGGACGTCCGGCGGGGTCGTGGCTGCGGTACAAGTCGCGCGAATGGGCCGGCGCGTGGCCCTGGTCGAGCCGGGGGATCGGCTCGGCGGGTTAAGCGCGGGCGGGCTAGGCGCAACCGATATCGGCAACAAGCGGGCCATCGGCGGCATGGCCCGCGACTTCTATCATCGCCTCTACCTCTATTACAGCAAGCCCGAAGTCTGGCGTTTCGGCACGCGCGACGAGTATGTATCTGCCGGTGCCGGCCGCAAGAGCTGGGAATCGGAGCAGGCCTGGTGGCTGTTCGAGCCGAGTGCGGCGGTGAGCGTGTTCCACGACATGACCCGCGAAGCGGACGTGACAGTGTTCTTTGGGGAGCGACTCGAACTGGACCAAGGAGTCCGCAAGGACGGCAGGTGGATCCGCGAGATTACCATGGAGTCTGGGCGCGTATTGGCCGCGAAGATCTTCATCGACGCCAGCTACGAGGGCGACCTGATGGCCAAAGCCGGCGTGGCCTATGCGACGGGTCGTGAACCCAACTCGCTGTATGGCGAAGCACTCAACGGAGTGCAACCCAACCGCCAGCACGAGCGGTACTATTTCTACCATCAGTTCATGCACCCGGTCGATCCCTACGTGCGACTCGGAGACCCGGCCAGCGGGCTGCTGCCCACGGTTGGCCACGGCGGTCCGGGCAAGGAGGGCGAGAGCGATCACCGCATCCAGGCCTATTGTTACCGCACTTGCCTCACCGATCAGCCGGAAAATGCCGTGCCGATCGAACGGCCCGGGGACTACGATCCACAACGCTACGAATTGTTGCTTCGCTACTACGAGGCTGGCTTCGACAAGATTCCCGTGGATCCGCTGGCACGCAGGGGCGCCGCGGGGCTGCCGGCGGGCGTCTTCCTTCCCAACCGCAAAACCGACAACAACAACATTTATGCCGTCTCCGTCGACAACACGGGCATGAACTACGCCTATCCCGACGGCGACTACGCCATTCGAGAACGGATCGCACGCGATCATAGGGTCTATCAGCAAGGTCTGTACTGGACGCTGGCCCACAACCCGCGCGTCCCCGAGGCGCTCCGCCGCGAGATGGGCCGCTGGGGTTTGGCGAAAGACGAATTCACTGCCTCGGACCACTGGCCGCAGCAACTGTACATCCGCGAGGCACGGCGCATGATCGGCCCTTACGTGATGACCGAGCACAACTGCTGGGGCCGTCGCGTGGCGGAGGATCCGGTGGGCCTGGCGGCGTACGGGATGGACTCGCACAACGTCCAACGCTACGTCGACGAGCACGGCCACGTGTGCAACGAAGGCAACGTGCAGACCGAAGGGAATGAGGTTCTAACGCCCTACCCGATCAGTTACCGCGCTATCATCCCCAAGGCGGAACAGTGTGCCAATCTTCTGGTGCCGGTATGCGTATCGGCTTCGCACGTCGCTTACGGTTCCATCCGCATGGAGCCTGTGTTTATGGTGCTGGGCCAATCGGCGGCGATTGCTGCGGTGCAAGCGATCGAGGAAGATGCCGCCGTACAGGATATCGCCTATCGGCGACTGAGATCGCGGTTGATCGCTGTTGGGCAAGTGCTTGCCTATTGACTTCGTGCGCAATGGTCTCCTTAGATGTTGCGGCCGCTTCTTGGATCTCAAACTGCAAGTGCGGCAGCCCGGGAAAGGGGATAGGCACCCTGGGAGAGTAGAATGGCGGAAGAACAATCAGCCGGAATGCGATTGGGATCGCTCGACGCGATGCGGGGCTTCGTCATGTTCCGTATTGCCAATCGTCCTGCTCGAAGCGAGAATGGCCTTCAGCCAAGAATCCCGCCAACCCCTCACGGTGACACTCTTTTATCCGCCGATGGTTACGAGGTCTCTTTCGATGCAACATCAAACACGGTTCGGTCTATTTCTCTTCTGTATCGGTTTGCCGCTGGGCGCGGGAACCTCCGTTTTTGCCCAGGCTGACGGCAACAGCGAGTCGCGAGAATCCGCCGCCGCCATCGGCGAAACGCTCGCATTCGAAATCAAGCTTCAAACCGTGCTCAAGCACGACGACAATCGGTTTTTGTGGTTCCATCCCCGTGTGGCCGCCGCGCCAGGCCTTGGCCAGGGCCGGAAGCCCGCTGTCTTCATGACGCTGCAAAAGCACCTGCGAACCTCCGACCACTACTCCGGCCTGTACGTGATGCGGAGCGACGACCTGGGCCGGACCTGGAGCGAGCCGGATCTACCTCCCCAACTCGATTGGGTGAAAGACGGCAAGGTCGATGTCGCGGTGGCGGACGTCACACCCGGGTGGCACGCGCCGACGGCCAAAATGCTCGCCGTCGGTGCCCAGGTCCGTTATAGCGCTGCCGGCGAACAACTGGAAGATCAGCAGCGCGCCCATCAGACCGCCTACGCCGTGCTGGAGCCGAAGACCGGCGAGTGGATCCGATGGCAACGACTCGAGATGCCCGCCGCCGAGCAGTTCCACTTCGCCCGCAGCGCATGCGCCCAGTGGTTGGTGGAACCCGACGGGAGCATCCTTTTGCCGTTCTACATCGGCCCCGACGCCCACAAACCCCATTCCGTCACGGTGGTGCGATGCTCGTTCGACGGCCGGCGGCTGGAATACCGGGGGCACGGCAACGTGATGCGGTTGGATGTCGTCCGCGGTCTGGTCGAACCGTCGCTGGTGAAGTTCCAGGGACGCTACTATCTGACCCTTCGTAACGACCTGAAGGGATATGTTACCGTCAGCGACGACGGCATGGACTACCGGGCGATCGAGCCCTGGGCTTTCGGCGACGGGGAAGAACTGGGCAGCTACAATACGCAGCAACACTGGCTGGCACATAGTGAGGCGTTGTTTCTCGTCTACACGAGGCGGGGCGCCGGCAACGACCACATCATGCGCCACCGCGCGCCGCTCTGGATTGCCCAGGTCGATCCCCGGCGATTGCGCGTGATGCGAAACACGGAGAAAATCCTCGTTCCCGAGCGAGGGGCCACGCTGGGCAACTTCGGCGCGGCGCCGATCACCAAAAACGAGTCATGGGTGACGGTGGCCGAGGGCGTATGGAATGACGAGGCCCGCCGCCGTGGGGCCGATGGCTCGCTCTTCGTGGCGAGAGTCGTCTGGTCGAAGCCAAACAAAGATCTGTCAGGCAATTGATGCGGAAAGGATCATCGCCATGAACGACTGCCGGAAAACCGCCGCGGGAAGGAATCCGTTCCATCCGAAGCTGAAGGCGGCGGGATCCTGGATCGTCTCGATGGTGCTCATCTTCATCGCCGGTTGGGGTACGCGGACACTTGCCGCGAAGCCGGCGGCTGACGAGCGCGTCGTGTTTTACCGGGCGGCGCTGGCGGGTGACGCAATCGACGAGGCCACAAGCCGGATCGCGAGGTCGCTCACGTCCGTGGATTGCCCGAAGGAACTCGACGCGCTGGCGAACGTGCTGGCCGAGAAAGCCGACGCCTCATTGCCGATCCTCCGCCGCCTTCTCGACTGTTCGGACCTCGATGCGGCGGTTGTCGGCGAATTGCTGTGGCGGATTGCGGTACACCAACGGTTGACCGATGCTCAAGCCGCCTTGGCCGCGGAATTGCTCGACCACGACGACCCGTTCGTCCGCGCCCTTGCCGATTGGGCAATTGCCACTCGAGTAGGGATGGACAACAGCGGCCAGGAGATTGCCTGGCCCCGTTCGGACCCGCCCTCCTGGTATGCCCGCTGGGCGGCGATCCCGCCGGAAGCCCAACTGGAAGCCGACTATTCCCGTATCGCCATCCTCGGGAACACTCATTACTCGGCCCAGCGCCTCGGTTCCTCCAGTTCGGCGATCTTCAAACGCGCTCGCGGCGCGGCCGAGGAGGCATTGGGGGCAGCTTCCGAGCAGAGCCGAAAGCTTATCGAAGAGCAGCTTGCAGACGTGGAGACGATTTGCGACGAGTTGGAGCGACTCGCGCGGGCGGAGGCGACCCATTTGACGGTAATGCGGCGTCGCTGGCTCGACGCCCGCCGTGCCGCCCGGCCGATCGTCCTGGCCAATCCGGCCATCGATTTCAGCGAGTTGGTTTTTGTCACACAGTACCCAGTCCACTCGCATCGCAACATCACCGGCTCGCAGTATCCCTGGGCAAGCAAGCCGGGCGGCGACATTTGCGTCCAGTCGGGACTTGAACCCGGCAGTGCAGTCCGGCATGTCATCGACGGACGGCTTGGCGCCGGGCACGTCCACGGAATCGACCTTTGGTGGGAGGCCGACCGCGTGGTCTTCGGCTTCGCACGCCAGCCGGCCTGGCCGCCGAAATACGACGCCATCCGCGGCAACGACAGCTTCCTGCTCCGCCGCGATCAGGAGCCGACGCACATATTCGAGATCCAGCTCGACAGCGGCGGCCTGCGGCAGATCACCGATCACGGCTGTTGGAGCGATCTGGAGCCGACCTACTGCGCCAACGGCGACATCGTCTTCGCTTCGGACCGCTCCGGCCGCTCGTCCGAATGCGGCAATTTCCGCGCCGACCACACCGTTGTCAACCTCTACTCGGTCAAGTCCGACGGCTCGCGTCTCCGCCGCTTGAACGACAACAAGGACATCGACCGCTACCCCCACAGCCTCGACAACGGGCAGATCGCCTACACCCGCTGGGAATACCAGGAACGGCACTTCTTCGAGACCCACGCCATCTGGACGATGCGGCCCGACGGCACGATGGCCGACGCCGTCTTCAACCAACATCTGAAATGGCCCTTCAGCCTCCGCGACACGCGCAGTGTGCCCGGCGGCTCGAAACTCGTATCGATCGCCAGCGGGCACCACACGCTGGCGTATGGGCCGGTGGTCATCGTCGATCCGAAGTTTGGAATCAGCGCGGAAGAGGCGATCCGAATTGTCACCCCCGGTGTTTCGCCCGAAGAGGGCGGCATGTCGGGCGCACCGCTGCCTGAGGGTGGAGTGCCGGATCAGGGCGGGCTGTACCAGACGCCTTGGGCGCTGTCCGAAAACTGTTTTCTCGTCTCGTATTCCTACGCGAGACCGGCGGCGGATACCTCAGGCGGCCGAAACACCAACGGCTTTGCCCTCTACGTCATCGACGCCTGGGGAAACAAGGAACTGATCCATCGAGACGCGATCTTGTCGTGCGCGTTTCCGATGCCCTTGAAGAAACGCCCCCGCCCGCCGCTGCTGCCCGAGACAGTTAATCCGTCGCAGCAGTACGCCACCTGCTATGTGCCCGACGTTTACCACGGCCTGGAAGGAGTCGCCCGCGGGACCGTAAAGTATCTGCGAATATCTCAGCGGGTCGGCTGGCCCCTGGACGACCGGATCGGTGCGATGCGGTGGATTCCGGGAAACGCCTGGGAGCGGAAGCTTGGCTTCGAAGCCTGGGCCCCGGTCCGCGTGATCGGCACCGCGCCGGTGGCCGCAGACGGGTCGGCCCACTTCAAGGTGCCGGTCGACACGGCTGTCTACTTCCAGGCGTTGGACGCGAGGCAGATGGAAATCCGCCGTATGAGAAGCCACGTCACATTCCAGCCGGGCGAAACCCGCGGTTGTCTCGGCTGCCACGAGACGCAACTGAAGACCCCCGCGACCCAGTGGCGGTCGGCCGCGGCCTTGGCCTCCGAGCCCATCATGCCTGAGCCGCCGAGTTGGGGCGCGACGAAGCTGCTGGGCTACCAGTGGCTGGTTCAGCCGGTTTTCGATCGCCACTGCGTCGATTGTCACGGCCCGGAGAAACTCGAAGGGGGAATCGACCTTTCCGGCACGCCCACGGACGACGGCATCTACCGGTCGTTCCGCACGCTCTTCGGCGATTATCGGCACGAGGGCAAGAAGGGCAAGCCGCTGGTGTCGGTCTCCAATCGTTTCAGCGGGGCGAGCGTAACCCGGCCCAAGGAGTTCGGTTCCCACAAGAGCCCGTTGATTCGCGTGTTGATCGATGACGAACTGCACAAGAAGGAAGTGGCATTGGACAAAGCCGAATGGATTGCGCTGGTGACTTGGGTCGACGCCAACGCCCCGTATTACGACACCTTCTTCAATCGCCGGCCTCCCGACGGCGGAGCGGCGCGGCGCGATGTCTCGCTGGAATTCCCCGCCCCGTTTTGACCGTAAACCCAACGCGGGCAAACGCACCGCGCATCACAGCACCGGGGCGAAGAGCGGTTTGGTGTCATCGATTCTCATAACTTGCTGGTTCCCCGGTTCTTCCTTGTGGTCCCGCACGAGTCACCGTGATACAACACTACCAATCCCCGTACTAGGGGGCCGGTGGTCGGAAAATCCTGAAAAATCGTCCGCGGCCAGCCAAAACAAGCGAATGAACGCCCGCGTTGCCGGGAACACGATTCTCGCATACGAAGTTTGGCTCCAAAATACAGTGCTTTCCGAACATCGCAACCGGCTTGTCGCAATGCCGACTAGCTTGACATACCCGCGCGAAGCGATTATCGTGGTGCCGCCGCGCGAACTTCTGTGGCCAGCGGCAGGGCGATACCGGCTACCAACTGATTGGACGAGGAGACTACCGTGGAGTACACCTGGGATCTGTACAGCCAACTGAGCCTGATGATGTTCCTGGAGTTCGCCATCTGGGGCGCCTGGGCGCCCGTGCTGGCCGCCCGCCTCCTCGGTCCCTTGAAGATGACCGGCAAGCAGACCGGCTGGATCTACGCCACGTTGCCGCTGGCCTGCATCTTTTCGCCGTTGATCGCCGGACAATTGGCCGACGAATACTTTGCCAGCGACCGCATCATTGCGGTGGCCCACGTGATCGGCGCGGTGCTGCTGTTCGTGGCGGTGAAACAGACCCGATTCGTGCCGCTGTTCGTGACGATGCTCCTCTACTCGACCTGTTATGCGGCCACGCTGCCGCTGGTCAATGCCGTGATGTTCACGCACCTGGGCAAGGTGTTGTCACCCGAAGAGGTTGGGGCGGCTTCGGGATGGATTTTCCTCTGGGCGCCGGTGTCGTGGGCGTTGTCCGGCTATTTCCTGACGGGCTGGCGCCAAGTGGTCGGGGAAAGCGACGGACGCGACTGCCTCCTGCTGGCGGCGGTGCTCTCGGCGGTGATGGGACTGGTGTTGTTCTTCTACGTCCCCTTCACTCCCCCGGCACAAGCCGGCGGTGTGCCGATCGTCAAGGCGTTCTCAATGCTCAGTGACCCGAATTTCCTCATCTTCCTGGCGATCTCTCTGGTGGTTGCCGGTTTGATGCAATTCTACTTCTTGGGGACTGCCCAGTTCATGCAGGATATGGGCATCCCGAGCAAGTTCGTGCCGGCGGCGATGGCTCTGGCTCAGGCAGCCCAAGCGGTGGCGACGTTCGTGCTGCTGGGTGTGCTGATCGCCGAGGTGGGTTTCAAGTGGACGCTGGCGCTGGGTGCGCTCTCCTGGGCCTTGATGTATGCCGTCTACGTGGCGGGCAAGCCGCGGTCGCTGATTATCCTCTCGCAATCGCTGCACGGCATCGCCTACGTGCTGTTTCTCATCGCGGGGCAGATCTATGCCAACGAGGTGGCTCGCCCCGAGATCCGCAGTTCGGTTCAGGCTCTGGTTTTCGCCGCCACCACCGGACTGGGCCTGTTCATCGGTACGCAGGCGGCCGGCATCGTCATGGATGCGTCGAGCGTCGACGGCAAGTTCAATTGGCGCAAGGTGTGGGGAGTGCCGGGCGGGGTCATGGCGGCCGGGGTGGTCGCATTGGCGATTTGGGCGGTTGCGATGTAGATCGTTATGGACAAACTCAAGCTGATCGCCGTGGTCGTTCTGGCCCTGCTTACGCTGGCCTTCGTGTTCCAGAACACGCAGAGCTTTGAAGTCAAGTTCTTGATGTTCAGCTTCGGGTTTCCCGGCGCGGTATTGCTGTTCGCCGTTCTGCTGGTCGGTTTCGTCGTTGGCATGATCGCCGGCGCCCGTTTTGCGAAGCGTCGAACGCCGAAGTCGTAGCCGGTTGGCCACGGGGCAGGACAGCCGTATTGCCAACGCGGGTGCGGCTGCAACCCAACTCGTTTAACCGCAACGGCCAACGGCCTGCGCGGGATTCGCCGTGGCGGATTTTGGCGTCGCCCCCCGCGCAGGCCGTTGGCCGTTGCGGTTAAACGAGCCATCCAAGTGCGCACGGCGAGCCGAAGTTGCCAAATAAAACTCTCTTCGTGTTTTGGCGGGCGACTGTCTATTTTCCCTAAAGTGGGGTAAAATAGCGGCATGGCGATTGTTGAAATTGAAGGACTGGCGAAGTCCTATCGGATCTACCAGAAAAGTGAGGGGCTCTGGGCCTCGGTCCGCGGGCTGGTGCATCGGCGCTATCGCACCGTCGAGGCGGTCCGCGGCATCGATCTGACGGTCGAGCAGGGCGAATTCGTGGCCTTCCTCGGTCCCAATGGGGCGGGCAAGACGACCACGCTCAAGCTCCTCTCCGGCGTGATCAGCCCCAGCGGCGGCGAGGCCCGTGTGATGGGCCACGTCCCCTGGAAACGCGAAAACGCCTACCGGCGCCGCTTCGCCCTGGTGATGGGGCAGAAGAATCAACTCTGGTGGGATCTGCCGGCGGCGGAGTCGTTCCGTCTGCACCAGCAGATCTACCGCATCGAGCCCTCGCGATTCGAGCAGACCCGCGACGAGTTGACCGCGCTGTTGGATGTTCGCCATCTGCTCTCGCAGCCGGTGCGAGAATTGTCGCTCGGCGAACGGATGAAGATGGAACTGATCGCCGCTTTGCTCCATTCGCCGGACGTCCTCTTTCTCGACGAGCCGACGATCGGGCTCGACGTGATCGCTCAATACAACATCCAGACCTTCCTCCGCCATTACCAGCAGCTCCGCAAGATCACCATTCTGTTGACCAGCCACTATATGAAGGACGTGCTGGCCTTGTGCCGCCGCGTGGTGATCATCGCCGCGGGACGGATCATCCACGACGGCTCGCTCAGCGGAATCGTCAACCGCTACGGCGGCCAGAAGGTGGTATCCCTCCAGTTCGCCGACGGCCGCATTCCCGCCGACCTGGCGCGTTTCGGCGAGGTGATTGCCGAGGAGCCGCCGCGGGCGAAGATCCGCGTCGAACGCCGGCTGGTACCCGACGTGCTCAGCGGCCTGCTTTCCAGCTTTGGCGTGGAAGACGTCAGTGTCGAGGATCCGCCGCTGGAAGAGATCATCGCGGAGATTTTCACCCGCAACGGCGAGCCGCCCGAACGCCAGGTCGGGCAAGTCCCTGAGCTGCTCAAGGAGGAGTAAGCGGAGGATGCTCGCACGCGCGGCGACCTGGTGGACGATTTTGCGGATCAGCGTCAATGAGCGGCTGGTCTATCGCGGCGATTTCGCGCTGGGAACGCTGATGCGGTTCTTGCCGATCGTCACGCAGATCTTCCTCTGGGGCGCCGTCTTTTCCGGAATTCGCGCTGTAACGGAGGGCGGGACGGAGATCGCCGGCTATTCGTACCGCGACTTCATCGCCTACTACCTGCTGACGATGATAACGCGGGCGTTCTCCAGCATGCCGCGGCTTGCTTCCGGCATCGCCCGCGATATTCGTGAAGGAACCATCAAGAAGTACCTCATCCAGCCGATCGACATGCTGGGGTTCCTCCTCTTATACCGGGTGGCTCACAAGCTGGTCTACTACGTTGTGGCGGCCGGACCGTTCGCGTTGATTTTCTACTTGCTGCGGGGGTTCTTTCCCGGCTGGCCCGACGGCGCGACGCTGGTCTGTTTTGCGGCGTCGCTGCTGATGTCGTTCGTGCTGGGCTTCTTCCTGGAAGCGACGATCGGCATGATGGGATTCTGGTTTCTGGAGGTCAGTTCGCTGTTGTTCGTCTATATGCTCTTCAATTTCTTCTTCTCCGGCCACATGTTCCCGATCGACATGCTGCCGGGGATTTGGGGCGATCTGGTGAGGATGACTCCGCTGCAATACCTCGCCTATTTCCCGGCGGCGGTGTTCTTGGGCAAGGTGACCGGGGCAGAACTGATGTGGGGCTTGTGGCTGCAATTCGGCTGGACTGTGTTTTTCATCATTGCCAGCCGGGTGGCGTTTCACCGCGGTGTGTGGCGTTATAGCGGCTACGGGGGCTGATTCGGTGAGCGACCGTCCGTCTTACTTCCGCGTGCTGATGACGTTCGCACGCAACAGCCTCGTGCGGGAGATGACCTTCCGCAGCAATTTTCTCATCGAAGTCGTCTCGTCGATGTCCTGGGTGTTCATGAATCTCGGTTTCTACGTGCTGATTTTCGAGTACACGCCCATGCTCGGGGCCGGCAGCGGCTGGGGCAAGTACCAGTTCTTCGCCTTTCTCGCCACCACGCTGATTATCAACAGCCTGGTCCAGGCGCTGTTCATGACCAACGCCGACGAGTTCGGCGAACAGATCCGCACCGGATCGCTCGATTTCGCATTACTCAAGCCGATCGATACCCAGTTCCTGGTGTCGCTGAACCGGATCCAGTGGTCGTCGCTGGGCAACTTCGTCGTCGGCCTGGTTCTGCTGGCGTATTCGCTCAGCCGCATCGGCCGCGCGCCGAGCCTAGCGGCGATGCTGTTGTACCCGCTTTACATTCTCTGCGGTGTCGCCATTCTGTACAGCCTGATGTTCACCTTGGCTGCGACGAGCATTTGGCTGGGCCGGAACCAGACGCTCTACGATTTCTGGTTCTACATCACCAATTTCTCCCGCTATCCGATGGAGATCTACCGCGGCACGGTCGGCACGCCCTTGCGATGGTTTTTCACCTTCATCATCCCGGTGCTGATCGTGGTGAACGTGCCGGCGCGGCTGTTGGTCCGTCCGCTCGATCCTCGCGGCGTGGAGGATTGGCTCTTGCCGCTGTTCGCGATTTTCGCCACGGTTGCCAGTTTGGCGGCGTCGCGATGGGTGTTCCACCGGGCGCTGTTGAGTTATCGCAGTGCCAGCAGTTGACGAAGATGAGTTGTCTGATCGACCAGTCCCCAGCCATGGTTCAAACCCAAGATTGGCGCCGACCCACAGACCGTATACACTGAGGTCAAATGACCTATTGGAGTGAAGCAATGACTTCCACGGTTGAGGCAGTTTACGAGAGTGGCGTTTTCAAACCAACCCAGGCGGTCGATTTGCCGGAGGGACAGACGGTTCGGATCACGCTGGAACTCATGGCACCGTCTCCAGCCTCGAGCGTTCGCGAGGCGCTCCAGAGCACGGGCCGTTTGCGGGAGCTGAGCCCCCAATTGAAACAGAAGATCGTGCCCGGAGCGACTTTGGAGCAAGTGCGCGAGGCACTGGGGCGGGCAGCAGGAATGCCGCTCAGTGAGATTGTCATCGAGCAGCGAGGTCCGAAGGAGTGACCGCCTTCTACGTTGACAGCAGCGCCTTGGTGAAACGCTACGCGCCTGAAACGGGCAGTACCTGGGTCACGAGCCTTGGTGACCCCGTAGCGGGCCACAGCATCCTCATCGGGGAGATCACGGTTGTGGAAGTGGCGGCTGCGTTGGCGGCCAAAGCCCGAATCGCAGGCGGGCTTACCACCGCGCAACGGGATGCAGCGCTGGGTGCGTTTCTCAACGACTGCGACGACGGCTATCTGCTCATCGGCCTGGATCGCGCGACGTTGGATTTGGCGGTCGATCTCACGCAGCGGCACGTCCTGCGAGCCTATGATGCCGTGCAGTTGGCAACCAGCCTCTTGTCGAACAGCGACTTGGTCGCCCGTGCCCTGCCGCCACTGACTTTTGTCAGCTCGGATCAGGATCTGTTGAAAGCCGCTCGCGCCGAAGGACTCCTTGTCGACGACCCGATTCTTCATTCTTGATATTCGGGGCGGAGTTGGGGTCGCACATCGATTCATAGACGGGCTGCTAGCTCGGAACGCCCGACCGCAGGTAGTGGATCATTTGCCAGATGCGGTCCACCTCTCCCCGTTCGATGACCTCGATCGGTTTGAGCCCGTCCAGTGCGCCGTTGGGTTGCTCCAGCCACGGCCCGAGGGCGTCTTTCTGGATTACCTCGGCGAGCGCGTCGACGAGGCGGCGCAACTGTTGCAGTTGCCGCAACACGTTGGGGCTGGGCGGCGCGCCTGCTTCGATGTTTGCCAGGTTGCGGGTCGACATCGGTACGAGCCGAGCGAACGTCTCCCGGTTCATGCCGAGCTGATCGCGGAGACGCAGTCGGTGGCCCTTGCCGTGTGCTACGAGCGGCAGCGTGGTGGGCAAGGTCCACGGGGGAGCGACAAGGTTTGACGCTACCGCCGGGTTTCTTAGCAGTCTTTCGCGAAACGGACTTCTTCTTGGGCATCATGCGCACCTCCCATGGCGTTGATCATTCATCCGCCCATCGTCGCTGCATATTCCGCCATCGTCTTGCCTCCGTTCCTTTCGTGTTTTCGCGATTCGTCGATCATCGCGATGTATTCTTCAAGAAGATCGCGAAAGCACGTAAGGGCGAAAACGCGAATTATTCCGGAAGCGTCATTTCAACGACTTGAGCACTGCCACGGCGTGGCGGGCGAGGTGGCCGCGGAGATCCTTGGCATACTCGCCGAGGATTTCTTGGCCGAGTCCTTCGTTGTCGCCGCAGCGATACAACGCGCGGGCCAGCAGGAGTTCCCGTAGCGAATCTCTCCGCGTGGCATTGGGGCTGCCGCCCTGGTCCAGCTCGCGAACCCGCGCCAGCGAAACATGGGCGTAGCCGGTCATGCCTGGCTTTTCGAGCAATTCCGCCAGCGGCTTGGCCGCCCGCTCGTCGCCAATCAGTTCCAGCGCCAGTGCGGCGGCGCGGTGGTGCGAGAATGCCGCATCCGCCGAAAGCAGCGCGAGCTTGTCGAGGATGACGGGAACCGCCTGGGGGCTGCGCGTGCGACCCAGTGCCACGATGAGGCAGTCCAACGGGCTCATGGCGTGGCCGAACTGCCCGCCCGAACGGAAGTCCCACCCCTCGTCCCACTCCGCCGTGCCCTCGACCGCTGCCATTAACGTCGCGAGGCCGGTGGCATCGCCCATCATGCCAAGGACTTTGGCGTAGCCGAGTTTCCTCTGGCCATCGGCGGTTTGGTACGCCTCGCGGAGCAGCGGCAGCGCCTGCTTGGGACTGGCCAGCACGACGGCGGCGCCGGGAGCGTTCTCGTCGGCAACGGTCTGTACGGCCGCTTTGATCTGCTCCAGCGACGGCGGAAAGGAATCTTCGTCCGTCAGCACACCCAGCGGCAAGTTGCCGATATCGACCAGATGGCGCTGCAATGCCTTCAGGTCGATCTTCCGCAACGGGGCGTTCGCGCGGGAGGCCATCGCCGCGGCCACGCCCATCGCGTAGCCGCCGTTCTGGATGTCGGGCTGCATGCGGGTCACCGGCACGGCGTCGCGATGGGCACTGATGCCCAAGCCGGCGACCAGCAGCCCGTCATAGCCCTTCGGCAAGAAACAGCGGTAGGGGATGTTGCAGTAGATGCCCTTCTTCATGGGATGTTCGAGCATGAAGTAGGGATCGATGGTGTAGCCGTGCGTGTCCAAGTTGCTGTAGGCGAGGACCACCGTATCGGGAAAAGTACGATTGTTGACCTGGTCGAGGATGTCGAGCGTATAGTCGCCGATGATCCGCCGCCGTTCGCGGGTGTCGATCAACTGCCCCAGATCGAAAGCCGTGGGAAACTTGTCCTTGGCATGGACGAACATCCGCCAGACGTCGACCATGTCGGTCTCGTCGCTGAGCGTGTAGTCGGTGTTGGTGTAGCTGGCGCCAAGCTGCCGCGGCGGCAGGCCGGTCCCCTGCATGGCGAATTCTGACGCGTCGGTATAGATACACTCGGCGCCCGCCGCGGCGGCGACGTCGGAGTTGCCGGTGGCGTCGATGACCACGTCGGCCAGCACGACGCCACGGCCCTGCGACGTGACGACCACCGCGCCTTGGACGTCGTCGCCCTCAACAAACGCCCCGCAGCCGATCGCCGCGAACCAGATGTCGCCGCCGGCCTTGAGGATCTCGTCGCGATACCATTGCATCCGCTGCTCGATAACCCAGGAGTGGCCGCCGAACACTTCCGCGGTGAATCCGACACGGTTGCCCCAATAGTATTTCGAAATCGCGCCGGTAGTGCCGACGCCGCCCAGGCCCGAAAGATATTCGACCACCAGCGTGCGGGCGCCTTGGCGGGCGGCGGCGATTCCGGCCGGGGCGCCCGCGGTGCCCCCGCCGATCACGACAACGTCGTACTGGCCAAGGACCGGCACCGCGCGAGCGTTTTGCGGCACCGTGGCCGATTGCTGGTTGGGGCGGGCGCCCGCGAGGAACTCGCGAACATCCCCCTTGGCCGCCGGTGCATCCGCCGGCTCACCCGGCAGTTTCACCGACTTCGGCGCCAACAGGGCCTTTGCCTCACCCGCCGCCGCCACTCCCAAGCGGGTTCCGGTGTCGATCAGCGTGCAGGGTCGCAGCAGTTGCTCGGCCTGTGGGCGGGAGACGTCGGCCACCCCGCTGAGCACATAAACCCGCGCTACGCCCTTGGGCTGATAAGCGCCCAGAGGGATGGCGTCGATTCCCTCCCACGCGCCGGCAACGGACTGCCGGCCGACCATCGCATCCGGCGGGACTTCGAAGAGCACGTCCGATGTGAATTGCTGCTCGGGGTCGTAGGTCAGTGAGCGGGCCTGCTGGTCCGCCTTCGCCCACGACGCCGGGCTATCGTCGGCCATCGGTAGTTCGAGCGTGTATTCGATGATTTTGAACGTGCCGTCGGATGTCTTTGCATCGTTCGGGTGGGGACCGCGGAACGGTGGGCTGATCTCGCGTGCGGTGAGCGCGGGACCACTCTTCGGTTCACCGCCGATGACGACCCGCCCGAAATGATGCACGTCCGCCGGATAGGGCCGGAACTCCGCGCCGGCCAGTCGGGCGACAAGTCCGCGGTCGGTCGCATCGATGATCGTCTTGGCGACGACCGCTTGGCGCCCCGCTCGGTTGGCCATCACGATGCCGCAGGGATTGCCCTCGGCATCGCGGAGCACGTCCGTCGCATAGCAGCCGAAGAGATAGTCTACGCCCGCCTCGATCAGCGCGTCGTCCAGGGTTTTCTTCACGTGCATCGGCCGGGGCGCGGGCCGGACTGCGGTGTTCGCCTCGCGCGGGGCCGGGCCCGGCGCGGTGATCTCGATCTCGCCGAGCAGGATTCGGGTGATCTCGGGCGCCCGCTGGACCGACAGCTTCACGTAGCGGGCCGTCGTTTTCAGCGGCACGGCAAAGATCACCGAGCGACCCTCGGGCGTCGGGCGCGGATCTTGTTCTTCCTCGATCACGGCGGCTTGCTTCCAGTCGTTCTTATCGTTGCTGGTCCAGACGGTCACGCACTGGACGACGAATCCGTTTTTCTTGGCGTCCGCTTCGCGCTGATAGGCCATCAGCCGGAACTGGTCCAGCGGCTGCGACTTGCCCAGGTCGGCGACGATGGTCACGTCGCCGTTGTACTGCACACTCTCCTTGATCGGGTTTCCCCAGACACCATCGGCCAACATGCGAGGCGGGTCTTGGTCAACGTGGGGAACACTGCTGGGCAAATCGGCTTCGTAGGTGAAGTCCAAGCGGTTGGGATCGGCGATCTGATGCGTCTGGGCTTCGTCGTCGAAGATCTTCTTGGCCAGGGGCGACTGAGGTTTTTCGCCCTCTTCGAGCCAGAGGCGGAGGGTCGCGGTCATGTCGTCGCCGAGATAGGGTCTGGGTGCGGCGAGAAAAACCTCGGCGCCCGCCTTGGCGGCGGAGACCGCGGCGGAAACCGCGCCCGTGCCGCCGCCGACTACCACCACGTCGACTTCATAGGCGACGGGAATCTCACGAGCTGACTCATTGACCAACGGCGGTCCGGCGACCGCTGCCACGGCGAGGCTTCCGACTACCAACAACGCCACGATGCTCCGAACCATCATCGCACCACTTCCTTTTCAAAACGACCATGCCCGAGGTAACTTCACGTTATCCTCCAATACCCTGCTTCAGCACGGCGTCGAACAGATTGTAGGCCGTTTCGCGCATCTGGGGCGGAAAGTCGTGGGGACAATCCGGATGCTCGACGCGCAGCCGATCGGGGTGACCGTAGAGCTGGAAGACCTCGCGAGCGGCTGCCGCGATGCGATCGACGCTTTCGTGGCGAAAATTCGTGTCACCCAGCGGAGCGATGATCAGCACGTGTCGCGGCGCCAACGCTCCTACCATCTCATGGAAATCAAATGGGATCTGTTCGAGTCGGCCGCGGTAATCGGCCAGTTTCAACATGTAGCGTGTCTGACACCACCCCCTCTCCGGATGCCAATTGTCGACTTTGCCGCCGTAGTAGTCCAGGTACGAGTCCAGTCCACAACTCGATACCACCGCGCGGACCCGGTCGTCAAAGACGCTCGTGTAAACGGCGTTGTGGCCGCCGAGCGAGTGGCCGATGACGCCGAACCCGCCCGGCTTGACGTACGGCAGCGACTCCAACAGGTCGAGACCCCGCATGTTGTCCCACACCGCCTTCAGCGTTCCGCTCTCCCACCCCAGGGCCCTGATATCCGGCTGGTACTTGGCTAACAGCGGATAATTCGGCGCCAAGGTGACATAACCGCGCTCGGCCAGTTCGCTCGCATACTGCCGGTTGGGACGTTTGCCCAGCCCGACAACCGTTCCGTGCCCGATCACGTTATCGGTGCCATGCAGACAGAGCACGGCGGCAGCGGGCGTTGCGTCTTTTTCCAGCGCCTGCTTGGGTATCAACAGGTACGCAGGCACTCGGCTGCCGGGCTCCGATGCGTAGCTGATCAGACGCCGCACGTATCCGCCGCAGTCCACTTCTTCATCGACCTTGACGTCAAGCGGCACGAGTTTCTCCCGACCAGGCAGTCGCCCCATGACCCGCTGCATGCCGTCCAGTATTTCGGCTCGACGCTTACCCCAGTCATCCGTTGTCCGCGCCTCGCGCGGGGCGCCGTCAGGTCCACGATACACGAGCAACTTATCGCGCGGCAATCGCGGGCGAGCGGTGGGCTCCCCGCCCAATCCCTCCGTAACGGTCCCCACGGCTATCACCCAGACAACAACCGCGCAGGCGACAATTCGCCCCGCAATACCATTACCGACGACTGCCGAGACGGCACGTTTTGTCTGCGTTCGCATTACGAAAATCCTCCCATGAAACGGGTTGCAGGAAGATCAAGGCGATTCCCCGGTCGCTACGTCGCCACGCCTTTATACCAGACGGAACGCCGTGGCGACACCGGGTGACGCCACGGTGTTGGCACTCTTGGATGTGGCCTACCTCAAAACCCATCCGCGCAGCAACACGTAGGCGGCGACTGCCGCGAGCGTAACGGTCGCAACACCTTGGAGCCGTGCGGACCAGCGAAACATGGCGAACATGCCGGCGGCGAAAAGAATACTCACGGCCGGGTCGCCCCAGGAAACCATCGGATAGACCCATTCCCGCGACGAGAACGGCCAGAAGAGGCGGAGCCCCCAGTCCGAAAGTGTCGCATGGCCGGAAAACAGCATGTCCGTGCCAATGTGGCTCAGCGAGGCGGCGACTGCGACCGCGATCCACAGCAGCCAGCCGCATCGACCGTTCACGGCCCGATCGCCGGCGGCGTCATCCTGCTGCGACAGTCTGACCTTCGTGGAAAACCATCCGCCCGTCTTCGCAAGCCAACCGTAGCGATACTCGGCGACCGCCACTGCCGTTGCCAACAATACGGCAGCAAATACGTTGTGACCCCAGGTTCGATGTACGCGGTCGAAGGCCGCGGCTCCGAACATCAGCGACAAACCGTCCCAGTCGGGCAGGACGGCCGCCACTCCGGCCATCGCCGCGATCGACCAACCGCAACGGCGCTGCAGGCCGCAGGCAATTGCTCCGCTGAACCCCAGCATGAAGTGTTCGTAGCTCGTCATGCATCCGATCTGCGGACGATAAGGCCGACACGGAAAAAAAGGCTCCCGACCGCCACCGTGTCAAGTGACTTGATACTTCTCCACCTTTGCCGGATCGACCTCGATCCCGAGACCGGCTCCCTGCGGAACCGCGATCATCCCGTCGACAATCTCCAACGGTTCCATCAGCAGGTCGTCCTGAAGTTGATGATGGACGCACTCGTTGCAGGTGGAGAACGCCGGAGTTGCGGCAGCCAATTGCAGCATGGCCGCCAGGGCGATACCGAGCGAGGGACCGCTTCCCAAGGCGGCGTTCAGCCCTGCGGCCTGGGCGATTGCCGCGGATTTCCGGGCGGGCACCAGGCCGCCGACAAGCTGCAAATCGACGACGCTGTCGCTCGCCGCGCCGCATCGCACCAGGGCCAGCATGTCCGCCGGGCTCCGGATCGAACGCCATACGGCCAGCGGCACATTGACCTGACGCCTCAGCGATGCGATTTCGTCCAGAGCGCCGCCCCGCAACGGATCGATCATGCACTGCAGCCCGTGGTCTTCGGCTTCCGTGCAGAAATCGCGGGCGGATTGGAGGTCGAAGCCGGCCGCGGCATCGAAGCGGAGTTCGGCACGGTCCTGAGTGATCTCTCGAATCGCGGCCAACGTTTCCAGGTCGTCTTCGGGGCAGCCGCACGAAGCAACGATCTGCGCATGGAATCCCTGCTCGGCCAGTTCGCGCGCCGTCTGGGCCATGTCCGCGGCGGACTTCACCGCCAGACGCACGGCCAGGGGAATCCGCCGGCGGTATCCGCCACCGAAGAGATGACAGAGAGGCTGACCGGCGACGCGGCCGACCAGATCCCACGACGCCATTTCGACCGCGCATCGCACCGCCGCCTGCCCCAGCGCCTCCAAGCCTAGAAGTTCCTCGATGTCGAAGATGCTGCGACCCGCCAACAGCGGCAGGATCGCGGCGCGGCGAGCAGGCAGTTCCGAGGGGCGCCAGGCGACCCGCGCCTCACCCCACCCCCGCAAGCCCGTGTCGGTGGAGAGCCGCACCAAGAGCGATCGAACGGGATGAACCTGGTCGACGCAAGGGATCTCGGCCAGGTACAACTCCAAGTCCGCGATGGCGACGGCCGCAGACGGTTTTCTTGTCGAAGATGACATTCTGTCCATCGGCTCACTCTCTCCTTGTTATTGAACCGCATCGCCGCGCCCCGAGGATCCCTTGAGGCGGAGTTCCTTGGGCAACAGGAAACGTACTTCCTCTCTCCGCGTCGAAATCGACTCGACCGCCGCGTCGAACCGCTCACGCAAGAGATCCACGCACTGCTGGACAAGCGACTCGGGGGCGCTGGCGCCGGCGGTGATCAAAACCGTCTCATTGCCGGCGAACCAACGCAGATCGGTGTCGGCAGGGCCATCGACCAAATGGGACGGAATCCCACACGACTTGGCGAGTTCCGCCAGTCGCTGACTATTGGAACTGTTCCGGCTCCCCACGACAAGAGCGATATCGGCGACCTCGGCGAGTTGCCGGACCGCCTGCTGGCGGTTCTGGGTGGCGTAGCAAATGTCGTCTTTGGGCGGGCCGACAATCGACGGGAACCGTTGGCGAAGCCGACCGATGATCGCCTCGGCATCGTCGACCGAGAGAGTCGTTTGAGTAAGGTAGGCGACCTTCGCGGACTCGGGCAACTCCAAACGATCCACCTCATCCACGTCGCCCACCAGTCGGATCGATTCCGGGGCTTCTCCCATCGTGCCGATCACCTCGTCGTGCCCCTCGTGGCCGATCAGAACAATCGTGTAGCCCTCGTCCGCGAAACGGATCGCCTCGCGATGGACCTTGGTGACCAGCGGGCACGTCGCGTCGATCGCCTTCAAGCGGCGTTGGTCGCAACGGCGGCGAACCTGCGGAGAAACCCCATGCGCCGAGTAGAGCACGTAGGCATCCTCCGGCACTTCGTCCAAATCGTCGACGAAGACAACCCCCCTCTTCCGAAAACCGCCGACCACCCACCGGTTGTGAACGATCTCGTGGTAGACGTAAATCGGGGCACCGTACAATTCGAGCGCCAGATCGAGGCTTTCGATCGCCATGTTCACGCCGGCACAAAAGCCGCGGGGGCCGGCCAGAAGAATACGCATGGTTTTCTCACTGCGGGGAAAGCGTCATAATGATCCGACGTGGACCGAGTGTTTCCATTCTCAGCAGGCATACGACCGTCGCTTGAACCCACCGATGCCACCAGCCTCCTTTGCCGCCGAATTGGAATTGTACGGTCCTCGTGCCCGGGAGCAAAAGCAGCCCTCGCGGCGAGCGAGCCGCCGCTACTGCCGCCGGCTCGCCCGCCGGCATTACGAGAACTTCACCGTGGCAAGCCTGCTTTTGCCGAGACGTCTCCGCCGGCATTTTTATCATGTCTACGCCTATTGCCGTTGGGCGGACGACCTGGCCGACGAAACGGGCGACCCGGGGCAAAGCCTGGCCTTGCTCCAATGGTGGGAGAACCAACTGTATGAGTGCTTCAAGGGGGCCGCTCGCCACCCCGTATTTGTCGCTCTGGCGGAGACCGTCGAGCAGTTCGCCATTCCGCCCGACCCCTTTGTCGATCTGCTCGTGGCCTTTCGGCAGGATCAGCGCATTGCCCGCTATGAGACATTCGATCAGCTCTTGGGGTACTGCCGCTACTCGGCCAATCCGGTAGGCCGTCTGGTGTTATATCTGGGGGGCTGTCACACCGAGGAGCGGCAGCGATTGGCGGATTCGATCACAACCGGCCTGCAGTTGGCAAATTTCTGGCAGGACGTGGCAGGGGATTGGGACCGAGGACGAATCTATTTGCCTCTGGCCGATTGTTGCCGCTTCGGCTATGACGAGTCGATGTTCGCACGCCGCGAGTTTAATGAGTCGTTTCGCCGACTGCTGGCCGCTGAGGTTTCCGAGGCGGAAGGCTGGCTGCGTCGCGGGTTGCCGCTGGTGGGGATGGTTCCGCGCGAACTCCGTGTGGATGTGGCGCTTTTCATCCAAGGCGGCCTGGCAATCCTCGAGGCGATCCGGCGCCAGGGCTTCGATGTCTGGTCCAAGCGTCCCGTGGTTTCGCGATTTGAGAAGTTGCGGTTGCTGGCGAAGTGCTGGTGGCGGCCGGCTGGGACGTGCCGGACCGAGGAGAAGGTATGAAAGGCAACGGCTCAGCGGTCGAGGCGAGCTACGCCTTTTGCCGCCGAATAGCAAGGCGATCCGGTTCGAATTTCTATCCGTGTTTTCTGCGGTTGAGGCGAGAAAAACGACGCGGGATGGACGCCCTCTATGCCTTCATGAGACACACCGACGACTTGGGCGACAGCAGCGACCCTTTGGACTCTCGACAGAGGGCACTCGGTCACTGGCGCGAGTCGTTCCAGGAGGCGCTCCGCGGCGAGGGTGTGCCGATCAATCACCCCCTCATGCCCGCGCTGGCCGACACGGTCCGCCGCTTCCAAATCCCGCCGAACCGCCTTTGCGATGTGATCGACGGCGTGGAAATGGACCTCCAGGGCCGTCAGTATGAGACCTTCGAGGAGTTGACCGAGTACTGTCGCCGGGTCGCGTCCTCCGTGGGGATAGCATGCCTTCACGTCTGGGGATTCCGAGGCGAAGGAGCCTTCCAACCGGCCGATAAGTGCGGGCTGGCCTTCCAACTGACCAATATTCTGCGGGATCTCAAGGAAGACGCGAAGCAGGGGCGAGTCTACTTGCCCCTGGCCGACTTCCGCGAGGCCGGCTATGCGCCGAGCGAACTCGCCGAAGGAGTTGCCGACGAGCGGTTCCTACGCCTTGTACAACGGCAATTGGATCGGGCCGACGGCCTTTATCGCGAAGCGGCGGAACTGTTCGACTGGCTCGAGGGCGATGGCCGACGGGTGTTTGGCATGATGGCGAGCGTGTACCATGCGATTTTCTCGGAGATTCGCCGCCGGCCGACTGCCGTGTTGTCCCATCACATTCGATTGCCGTCACTTCGCAAAGCGCAGCTCGCCGCGCGTTGGATTCTACTGCCGCCCACAAAGCCCGAGCTTGTTTGACGAGGTGGATACGCCGTGGCATCGTACCCCAACAGCGACGTTGCCGGCGCCCGCATCGCTGTCGTGGGAGGAGGACTGGCCGGACTGGCCACCGCCGTGGCTGCGCGGCAGTGTGGCTTTGCGGTCGAGATCTTCGAGGCCCGCGGACGACTGGGCGGCAGGGCCGGATCGTTTCATGACCCGGCGTTCGGCGAGCAAGTGGACTTCTGCCAGCACGTTTCGATGGGATGCTGCACCAACTGGGCCGATTTCTGCCGACGGACCGGCGTTGCCGATTGTTTCCGGCGAGATCGGCAGATCCGTTTCGTCGCGCCGGACGGAAGGATCCATGTTTTTTCCGGTTTTCCCCTCCTCCCCAGTCCGCTTCACCTCGTGCCGGGCTTGATGCGGCTGGGATATCTGCGTCGGGGCGATCGGCTGCGGCTTGCGCGAACCATGCTCGCCCTGGCGAGCGAATACCGCGGCGACGACATCGACGTCGAGTCGTGGCTCCGCGCCCGCGGCGCGAGTGATGAAGCGTTGCGCCGCTTCTGGTCGCCGCTACTGGTCAGCGCCCTGGGCGAAAGGCTCGATCGAGTCTCCCTGGCGGCGGCAAGAAAAGTGGTCGTCGACGGGTTCTTCGGCCACCGCGAGGGATACGTGTTGGAAGTCCCGACGGTTCCGTTGGGCGAGATCTACGATCGGCGGATTTCCGCTTGGCTACGCGAGCGCGGCGTTGCCGTCCACCTCCGCACTCCGGTCAGACAAGTCGAAGGGGATGCGGATGGAGCCAGCGGCATTGTCCTGTCCGACGGCTTCCGGAAGCAGTTCGATTTCGTCGTGGTGGCCGTGCCGTGGCGGGCCGTGGCGCGTGTGCTGGCGGAAAGCCTTCGGTCGCTCTTGCCGGGTTTGAGAGACCTTCCCCGACTCGAGCCGGCGCCGATCACCGCCGTACATTTCTGGTACGATCGTCCCGTACTGCCGCTGCCGCACGCAGTGCTCGTTGATCGATTGAGTCAGTGGATTTTTCATCACGAAACCTCCACGACCGGCGCGGGCAAGAACCGGAGCGAACACCACTACCAGGTTGTCATCAGTGCTTCGCGGGATCTGATCGGTCGCGATCGCGAGAAAGCTGTTGCGCAGATTCGGGCGGAACTATCGGAAATCTGGCCGGCGTTCAATGCGGCCAGACTATTGCGGTGGCGAATGGTTACCAATCCCGAAGCGGTGTTTTCGCTTGGCCCGGGCATCGACCCGATCCGGCCGGCTCAGCAGACAGCGATCCCCAATCTCGTGCTGGCCGGCGACTGGACAGCGACCGGTTGGCCGGCAACGATGGAAGGGGCGGTAAGGAGTGGCTACCTGGCCGTGGAAGCGATGCTCAGAGTGATGGGACGAAGCGAGCGCGTGCTCGCAGCGGATCTGCCGCGAGGATGGTTTGCTTCGCTACTGATACGCGATATGTGAACAGGTTTGTTCGAACGCGATTCACCGATGGGTGGACGGATGGATGGAAACCTTTTGCTTTTTGAGAGTTGCTGATGGACGCCGCAAGTCGACGCAAACGTGTGATGGGAAACCTGTTTCGCTCACCTGCCGTACACCTTCCCATCTTGGTCGGTTCAGGCTTCTTGGGCTTTGCGTGGCTGATCGGTGCGCCGACAGGTCTGCCAGGCATATTGGGAATGGTGGGGATCCTGTCCGGCTTGGGAATCGCGGCCGCGAAGCTGTTGTTCGGAAGGGACGAATTGGTCCGCCAAGCGGAAGAAGATCTCAGGAACGAGTCGGCACGCGACCATCGGTCGTATCTGCGCCGGCTTCACCGCCGTCTCCGTAGCGACAAGGATTCTCGAACAGGGCAATATCTCGCGGAGCTGCGCCGCCTGTACGATCGACTCCAGGAAGCCGGCCTCATGGGGAGCAAAACCAGTAATCTGGTTCTGCCGGAGGTCCGGAACAAAGCGGAACAGATCCACCGCTCATGCCTGAGTTGTCTGGAGCAGTCACTGGAGTTGTGGCAGGCTGCGCAGGAAATGGCGACTGATCCGGCGAAAGAGCAACTGCTGGATTCTCGCGAGAAGTTGCTAGAAGAAGTGGGCGAAAGCGTGCGCCATTTGGGCGCCACGGTCGATCATCTCCAGGCCGCCGGTCTTCGCCAAAGCGACGAAAGCGAAAGCCTGTCCCACATGCGGGAAGAGCTTGAGCAGGGCCTTGAGGTTGCCCGTCGCGTGGAGCGGCGGATGGCCGAATTGACCCGCCAGCCAAGCGACACCCTCAGCGAATGAATCTCGCGACGGGACGGCATCGAAAGGCAAGTATGAATAGAAAGCGACGGCACGTCGCCCGCGCGCCAAACGGCGTGTCGCCTATTCTTTGACAGCTACGGGCAACTGATCGATTTTGGCGGCGACGATGAAATCGTTTTCCGAAAGGCCGCCGATCGCGTGCGTCCATAACTCGATCCGGACGTTGCGATAGCCTGCCAGATGCAAGTCCGGATGATGCCCTTCCGCCTCCGCCAAATCGGCGATCCGATTGAAGAAATCAATACCGCCTTTGAAGTTCTCGACCACCCAGTCCTTTCCAATCCTCTGCCCGTCATCCGTCAGTCGCCAATCTTTCAGTGTGGTCAACTGGGTCCGGGCTTCTTCAAGGGTATACTTCGCGACTCCCCCTTCGCAGGGAACACATTTCTTGCGAGTCAATTGCTCGGGCGTGGAAAAAGTCATGATCGGCCTCCTGACAGCGTTATGGCAAATCGCGGGGCGGCCGGCGACTGGTCCATTTTTCGGCCGGTGGACGCATTTCGGCGGCAAAGACGTTCGCCGAAAACATGGACCAGTCCCCTTCCTCCCCGCCCCATGAACGTTTACGGCAAATCCATTTTTCCCTGGGGCACACCCAAGGCAACAAGGCCATCCCACCACCCCTCTTATTAAGGGAAATCGTCCGGGCGGGACTTGCCGATAAACCAGCGGAACAGTAGGCTGGTCGTTGTATGAACCGCTTCGACCAAAGTGAGTGGACGCAGACGCTTATTGTCCGGGTCAACGACCTGGAGATGCTGTTTATGGATCTGCAGCGAACGGTCGAGTCTCTCGACGAAGTCGTGCGCCAGCAGCAGCGGAAGCTCGACACTTTGGAGCACGCCCTCGTTCGGCTCACTCATCATTGGGAATGTGCCGCCGAAGTTGGTCACGGGCAGGGCAATCTGGAGGACGAGAAGCCTCCTCACTACTGAGTTTAGTCTCGCGTGCCGACCAATTGCTGCTGGCGAACGTGCCGGCCGACGACTTGCGGCATCCAGAGGGCCTTGTCCACCAGTTCCACGAGCACGGTGGGATCGAACGGTTTGCGCAGGTAGTAGGTGCCGCCCACCGCGTGGCTGCGACGGATGATGTCGGGGATCTGGGCTCCGGAGAGGAACATCACCGGCACGTCCCGCAGAGCAGGATCTTCCTTAATCCGCTCGCATAATTCCAAACCACTGCGGCCCGCCAGATTGATGTCGGAGATAATCAAGTCCGGTACGTTGTCGCGGGTGAAATCGATAGCCGATTCACTCGTGGAGCAGCAGTGGCAGGCAAGGCCGGCGCCGGACAGCACGGTGGCTACCATGCCCAGCACCTCGGGCTCGTCGTCGATCACGAGGACTAACGGCTGCTGTTGTTGAGTGACGTTCATCGATTACCTTTCCGTTGAGAGATTCGGCATACTTTTCTGCCCCCTGGCAGATTGACATCTGTGGATGTTTTCGACGGAAGGGCCGAATAGGTTGAACGTATCTTACCGAGATCGCCCAGCCCGTAAATTCGCGACAACCCGATCCAGGGCGAGCCCGAGGTTCTTGACCGACGCGGCGTGAAGCTTACAACAGAGGTAAGCAAACTGTCGCGACTTGATGGGTGGCTGCCACCCGCCCCCTATACCCCCTACGAGCAGGTGTACTATGGAATCTCCTCCGATCCGACGTGCGATGATCAGTGTCAGCGAAAAGCTCGGGCTGGCCGGCTTCGCCAAGGGACTGGTATCGGCCGGGGTCGAGGTCTTCAGCACCGGCGGGACGCGACGGCACCTCGAAGCCGAGGGGATTCCGGTTCGCGATGTTTCCGAGTATACAGGCTTTCCGGAAATGATGGATGGCCGGCTGAAGACGCTCCACCCGAAGGTACACGGCGGTATCCTCTGCCGCCACGACAACGAGGAGGACATGAAGTCGCTGGCGGAGCACGGCATCGTCACATTCGAACTGGTGGTGGTCAACCTCTACCCCTTTGAAACCACGGTTGCCCGGGAAGGCGTGACCGAGGAAGAGGCGATCGAGCAGATCGACATCGGCGGTCCGACCTTAGTGCGAGCCGCGGCGAAGAACTTCAAGTTCACCACAATCGCGACCAGCCCGGGGCAGTACTCCCCCATTCTGGAACAAGTTGCCGGCGGCGGATCGACGACGTTCGAACTGCGACGGCAGCTCGCCGCCGACGCTTTTGCCCACACGGCCCGGTACGACCAGGCGATCGCGGCCTATTTCGCCGGTTTGACCTTGGAGGATGAGTTTCCCGGATCGATCTCGTTCACACTGGAACGACGTGCAGTGTTGCGTTACGGGGAAAACCCGCACCAGAAAGCGGCCCTTTTTGGAAAGAAGTTTGCGCCGGCGGCTAATCTCGTGTCCGCCATGCAACTGCACGGCAAGGAACTGTCCTACAACAATCTTCTCGATCTCGACAGCGCACTGGCAATGGTGCGGGGATTTGCCGCGCCGGCGGCGTCGGTCGTCAAACATAACAATCCTTGCGGCGCCGCGGTCGCCGACGATTTGGCCGACGCTCTGAAGAAAGCAATGGCGGGCGATCCGCTCAGCGCGTTCGGGTCGGTGCTCGGTCTGAACCGGTCCGTCGACGCCGCAACTGCCGAGTTCCTGACCGAACCAGGGCTGTTTGTCGAAGCGATTGTCGCCCCCGATTTCGACGATAAGGCGGTCGAGATCCTCACCACGCGTCCGAAGTGGAAGGCGAACGTTCGGTTGATGAAGGTTGGAAATCTGGTCCAGCCGCCGGAGCGTTGGCAGTTCCGTTGTATCGAGGGCGGTATGCTCATGCAAGAAGCAGACGTTCAGCCGGACCGCGAGGAGTCGTGGCGGGTGGTCACCGAAACAAGTCCCCCGGAAGCGATGATGGACGATCTCCGCTTCGCCTGGACCATCGTGCGGCACGTGAAGTCAAACGCGATTGCCCTCTGCAAGAACGGAATGCTCCTCGGCGCCGGGGCGGGACAAATGAGTCGGGTTGATTCCGTCGAGATCGCCATCAAAAAAGCGGGCGACCGCGTCGAGGGCGCCGTGCTCGCCTCCGACGCCTTCTTCCCGTTCCCCGATTCGATTGAGTTGGCGGCCGCCGCCGGCGTGAAGGCCGTCATCCAGCCGGGCGGTTCCAAGAAGGACGACGAGGTGATCGCCGCCTGCAACCGGCTCGAGATACCGATGGTGTTTACGGGAACCAGGCATTTCCGGCACTAAAGCGAGCGGCAGAAGAAGATCAACCCGCTCGGATGTAGCCCGACTCTCCGAGTCGGGTCTTGGAAGCCAGCCCCGACTCGGAGAGTCAGGCTACGAATTTCTGCCGGTCGCCTAGAGATCGGCAACGGACCTTCAGGTCAGGTGGCAGCTTGAGTACGATTCTGGACAAGATCGTTGCGACAAAACGCGCAGAGGTGCTACGGGCCAAACAGGCCCATGCCGAATCGCGGCTGCGCAAGCAGCTTGCGTCGGCCCCGCCTCTTCGCGACTTCTTGGCGCCGCTTGCGATCCCCGGCAGCGTGCGGCTGATCGCCGAGGTGAAAAAGGCCAGCCCGTCGAAAGGCGTTATCCGAGAGGACTTCGATCCGGTGGCCATCGCGCGAACCTACCAGGAGCATGGCGCCGCTTGCATCAGCGTATTGACGGATGAGTCGTACTTCCAGGGAAGTTTGGAGTTTTTGCGGCGGATTCGACAGGCAGTCGACCTGCCGCTGCTGCGAAAAGATTTTGTGATCGACACGTACCAGGTGGTTGAGGCTCGCCTTGCCGGGGCGGATGCCGTGCTGCTGATCGCCGAATGTCTCGACGACGCCCTACTCCGTTGTCTGCACGCCGCGATCCTCGAGTTGGGCATGACGCCGCTGGTGGAGTTCTACGAACCGGACAACCGCATCCGGGTCGTGCAATGCGGCGCCAAGTTGATCGGCATCAACAACCGCGATCTTCGCACCTTCGAGGTGGATCTGGAACATACGCTGCGGCTCCGCCGTCAATTGCCCGCCGACTGTATCGTTGTCGGCGAGAGCGGTATCCGCACGCGCGACGATGTGCTACGCTTGGAAGCCGGAGGCGTCCAGGCAATGCTCGTCGGAGAGGCGTTGGTGAGAAAAGCGGACATCGGCGCCGCCGTCGATGCGTTGTTAGGACGGTGATAAGTAGCGAAACGGGGGAACCGAACCATGAAACGGACACGCCGCGAGTTCTTGCAGACGGGCGCGGCCGCGCTGGGCGGATCGTGCTTGGGAGTGAAAGCGGCCGCGCGGGCCGGCGATCCGGGATCCGAAATGCGTTGTCTGGACTACGGCCGGTCGTTCATTTGTGGGACGGCGGCGTTCAACAACGTGCGATTCTGGGTCGAAAGCCGCACCACGATCCACGACCCTGAGGCCGGCGAATCGGTTGTGTATTACCAATGCGCCTCCTGCAAGAGCGAGAACACGTTCGGCGAGAAAGACCTCTTCCATGCCGACAACTACGACTTTCTGCCCATTCTCGGGCAAGGAAACTGGCTGGTCTTTCGGCGGCCGGCGAGGATCAGCCCCAACTATCGCACCGTGCGGCCGGTTGACGAGATGTGGGGAGAGCCGAGGCTGATCCTGCACGAGGCGGCGGAGGCGACGCTGCTCGACACGTTTGAAAAGATCCGCGATGCGACGGCCGCCGGGCTGCCCATCGTCACTCAAACGGAGTTGCGCAACGAGGAAACCGGCCTCCGCGCAGTGATCGAGTGCCCGACGAAGACCATGAACGTCAGCTTGGAAAAGGGGATGTACCAGGTCGACACCGGACCGATCGCGCTGCCCGACTTGTCTCGGCGCTTCGACCCGCCCATTCAGTGCCTGAGCCTGGCTTTCGTCGCTTTCAACGCGCCGCACTTCGCCGACTTCGTCGTCGAACAGCCGACCGCGGTGGTCGAGGAGGGCGAAGAGAAGTACGAGATCTACCACTTTTCGTCGCCGTTCAGCCTGCCGGCGAAGAACACCTTGATCGCTCTGGGGCGGCTGGAGTGATCGCCCGACCGCTTCAGCCCGCGGCCAGGTAGTTGCCAAACCCAATCACCATCGTCGAGGCAATCAGGGTAAGGATGCCGAGCCACACCAGCCGTTTCGTCCGCGCGCTCGTGCCTCTCCACTCCCGGAAGTACAAGCCCCAGAGGTTGCTGAAGACGATGATGAACGCCATGTGGATCGACCAACTCGAGAAATCGTATTTCTCGCCGAGCTTGGTCGTGCCCATTCCGTAGAAGAAGAACTGACCGTACCAGATCACGCCTCCCAACGCCGAAAGAATGTAGTTGCGAAGCTGTTCGGCCGTGGGCCCTTTGACATAGTCGCCGAAAGAGCGGTTGCGGACATTGAGGATCAAGCACCAGATCGCGTTGCTGACCAGTCCGCCCAGGAGGATGACGACCAGCACGGCGTTGTTCGAATAGAGGGGACGGGTGCCCTGTTCGATCGACAACTCGGCAATCGGCTTGCCGGCGGCCAGTCCGAAGGCGAAGCAGGCGCTGAGAATTCCCGCCATCGTCGCCACCGCGAAGCCCTTGCCGAGGGCAAACTCCGCGACCGAGGCCCGCTTCTGTTCGTCGCTGAGTTCCGCCTCCTTGCTCATGCCGGCCCAGCCACACAGCCCGATCCCCGCCAGACAGGCCACCACGCCGCCGAGGATCGTCACGCCGGATGCGGTGCTAAGAATGGCGGAGAGTTTGCCCTGGAAGATCGGTGGAATGAGTGTGCCAAAGGTCATGCAGAATCCCAGGGCCACCGCATAGCCCAGCGCCATGCCGAGGTACCGCACGGAAAGGCCGAAGGTGAGATTTCCCAGGCCCCACAGTATACCGAAGACGATGCACCAGAAGGCGGCTCGCGGCGGCATGGTCGCGAGCACTGCGGAGAGTCGGGGCGTAGTCATCGCGGCCACGGCCCAGGGAGCGGCGAGCCAGGCGGCCAGCCCCATCACCAGCCAGAAACTCTCCCATGCCCATCGCCGCACCTGCTTCAGCGGCGCGTAGAAACTTCCGGCGGCAAAACCTCCGATCGCATGGAGCAGGACGCCAAAAAACGGTGCCATGGAGTCTTCCTTGGATTTGCGGTCTCGGTTTGGATCGCCAGCGAGGTGGAACCTCGCCGACAGTGCGTTCCCAGGCGGAGCATGGGAACAACAGCGGAGGACGCGGACGATTCTAACGTCCCGCAGAACTACTGTCATCGAAGGCCCGCTCCATGCGAGGCGGCTGCCGGCAAAGTACCAACAACAGGGAGGTACCCCTTGCCCTATCACACACGCTTCTGGTACAATATCCCCACAGTGGCACTACCGAAAGTGGAATGACACTCAGCAGCCTGTTATGTCCAATCTGGCATTAGCGGGAGGTGGGCGATGGGTGCGACTCGACAGCCACAGGACGGCAAAGCCGGCAAGCAGATCCACGACGCGGTGATGGAAGCAGTGAAGGAAGAGATCGGACGTCAGGGATTGACCTACTATCGTATTGCCAAAGAGGCTGGAATCTCGCCGGCTGCGCTGAGCCGGTTACGGCAGCCGGGCGGAACGCTCAAGACGGAGAGCTTCTTGACGTTGCTCCATTATTTGGGCATTGAACTGACCGACAGCAATGGAAAAGCGATTGGGCTGCTCGACGTTTCCCAGGTGCGTTCGTAGCAGACGACGCTGGAACACGTCTTTTCTCACTCGACGATTTCGATGAGAGGCTCCCACAGCCTCTGCCCGCCCGTCTCGGCATGGCCCGTGGCGTTGCGCTGAAAACCGAATTGCCTTCGGATGACCGATGCCACCCCCAATGTGCCTACCGCGCAGACGCGCAGACGCTTTACAGACCGGGGCGATTGGGTTAAAAGCAGGTAGTGCGGTGATTTCATTCCGCAAGAGAAAGGCTGGCGAAGTGCGCGTCTATCTGGGTGTCGACGTCGGAGGGACGAAGATTCAGGCGTCCCTGATCGAGGAGTCCGGCGCAGTCCGTGGAAGGCAGAAGATTTCGACTCCCCGCAATGTCGATCCCGAGCAGGTGGTTGCCGAGATCGAGGTCGCGATGAAAACGGTCCTGAAGGACGCAGGACTCGAGTTCGGCGACCTGACGGCGATCGGCATTGCGATTCCGGGAGTCGTTGATCCCGCGGCCGGCCGTGTTGTCGTCACCCCCAACATGAACCTGGGCGGCTTGGCGATCGGTGCGATTCTCTCCGAACGATTCAAGACACCAGTCGCTTTGGGCAACGACTGTAATCTTGGAGCGTTGGGCGAGGCCTGGCTCGGGTCGGCGCGGAATGCCAAGAGCATGATGAGCATCCTCGTCGGTACCGGCATCGGCGGAGGTTTTGTCCGCAACGGGAAGTTGTGGCGGGGCGCGCGGGAAGCCGCCGGGGAAATCGGTCATATCATCATGCAGATGGGCGGCCCGCGATGCGGCTGCGGCAACAGTGGTTGTTTCGAAGCTCTTGCCAGCCGCACGGCGATTGAGCGGGACTTGCGGGCCGGCATCGCCGCCGGGCGAGAGACCGTGCTCACGGAGATTCTCAAAGGCGACCTTTCGGTGATCCGCTCCGGCGCACTGCGCGAAGCACTGGCTGCCGGCGACACACTGGTCACCGAGGTGATGCAGCGGGCGGCGGAGATCCTCGGCCATGCCTGTCTGACCGTGCGACACTTGATCGATCCCGAGGTGATCGTGCTCGGGGGTGGCGTGATCGGGGCGTGCAGCGGTCTTGTCATGCCCATCGTGGAGCGGATTATCGACAACGACCAGCTTCCCGGAGCCAGGGACGGTGGTCACGTGTTGCTCTCCGCGCTGGGCGACGACGCGGTCGTACTCGGCGCCGTAGCCCTGGCCTGCACACAGGTAGGCCGCAATCCTTTCCAGAAGCAGTATGCCGTCCGGCCGGAATATCCGCAGGTGGTTTGGCGGCGATTCGGGGAAATCACGGTCGAAGAGAAAGGCTACGATCGCGACGTCTATCTTCTCGTCGACGGGAGGGTGAAAAAGCGGAAAAGCTCGGTGGCCATGCTGCCCGACGGCGACTCGCATACGGTCGGGCCCGAAGAACTGGAGAAGATCTGCAAGGGTGGCCCGGAAATCCTCTTCATCGGCACGGGCGAGTCGAACCAGTTGAGCCTCAACGACGATGGCCGGCAGTTTCTCCGCCAGCGCTTGATCGACTGCGAATCGCTCCCCACGCCGGCGGCGATCGATGCCTACAACAAGTCCACTCGCCGAAAAGCGGCACTCCTGCACGTGACCTGTTAGGCTTTCTCAGTTCACTCTCCGCACGACCACGAGCCAGTCTTGCTCGGGGTCGCAGGGCGCGGGCCCCAACGCCACACGACGACCGCCTTCGATCCGATCGGCCGCGCCGATGAGCAACGGGCCTCCCTCGCGGGGATTGAACCAGCCGACGGCAAACGTCCCCGGTGTATCGCCGAGGTCCAACTCGCACGCGCCTCCGTTTGGCAGATACACCAGGTAGAGTTCGCCGGGCTTGGCGAGGCAATACCTGCTATTGTCGCTCATTGCGTTGCCGACTCGGGCGTCAGCGCTGGTCATGTCCCAAAACGGAATCTTCTCCTCTTCAAAGAACCGCAAGGCGATCCGGCAGTAGTCCCACGAGCGGTCGCGGCTGCGGAAATCCTCGCATACCAGGTCGTTCTGCGGCAACTTATAGCCGAAGTAGTACTCTACGCCCGCCCCGCCGGCCATCAGCGTGCCCCAGAGGCAGAGCTTGCGGATGTCGTGGAGGTCGTAGGGCTTGCCTCCCTGCTCGGCCTTGCCGCTGTGGTTTTGGTAGCCCGGGTCGGGCGGCACCCCGTCCGACGCCGGATTCTGCTCGTCGTTGGCCACAACCCAGGGCTTGCCCGCCTCGGCCGACCGGCGTAGCCATTGCAAGGTCCGCTGGTGTGCTTGGCTCCAACTGTTCTGCAGCGACGCGCCCGTAAGCGGCGACCGCTTGCCCAGCAGCTTGGGGTAAACCTGATCTTGAGCGTTGGGAAAGGTGTGGACGACGATGGGATGATCGTAAGGATCGATGTCGCGGAGATAGCCGGCCATCGCGAGCTGCTGTTCGGTTGACTGGGTATTCTCCTCCCCCAGGTTCCAATTCAAGGCGAGTCCGTGGCCGAAGCGGGCGATCAGTTCGCGGCAATACAGCTTCCGCTCGACGCCCAGGTCTCCGCCGTCCAACGCCGTCGGCACGCCCGCCGCGGTTTTTTTGTCGTGACCGACCCGGTTATCGTCGATCTCGGTTTCCTGGAGCTTGAAATGGAGATAGAGGCCCAGTCGCTGGGCGTGGTCGAAAACGATCTGCCATTGGTCGAGTTTCGCGCAATCGTAGTGGAGCTTTTCGTTGCGCGCGACAAATGGCCAGACGTTGTCGCCGTCGCCGCCGGCGTTGTAGGGCAGGAAGGAAAAGGCATTGCAGCCTTTTGCCGCCAGGTAGTTCAACGCGCCGATGAGCCCTTTTCCCTTGCCGTTCTTCCAGGTAGGATCGCCGGGCCGCCAGTCGCGGATGTGCGGTTGCCAGGTTTTGAGCGGCGCCTGGCTCTTGCGGCCTTCCGTGTTGTCGAAATCGACGTAAGCCAACAGCGTTTCGGGCGCGTCGGGGCCGGCTTTGAGAAAGGATTCGCCCGAGCCGGCGAAACGGAGGTGATGCTTGCCGACGTACTGGAGGCGGCCCTTGCCGCGGAAATCCCGGCCCGACTTGTCGGTGGCGGCCACATCGAAGGCTTTGCTCCTGCCGTCGTAGGGCTCCACGGGGTTCGTGGCAGCGGCGGCATCGACGGCGGCGTTCTTGCCGGCGTGGAAGGAGACCCGGCCGGTCCACGTGCCCGGCTTGTCGGGCGAGAGATGGGCCCGCCACTTTGTGCCACGATCGGCCGAGGTATCGGCGGCCCGGCCGTCGGCGGCGAAGTAGCCCGGAACGGCATAGCGGGGCGAGCCCGATTCGTGCGTGAAGGTGACGACCATTCGGTAGCCGGTAAACGGGTTGGGCTCGTTATCACGCTGGCCGGCCCGAGGGCCGTCGAGAGTGAGCGTGACCTTGTGCCATTGCTTCAACTCGCCGCTGATCTCGATGGCCCCGTCGCCGTCGCTCTCCGCTCGGGAACCGGCAGCCGCCCGCGCGACCGCCACATCGGCTAGACACGATAACGCCAGCACCCCCGCCAAAACATATCGTTTGTTCCGCATCGAATCGGTCTCCGGCAGTGCCCGTGGTTGACAATCGCTTGGAACCCCTGAGCATCGGCGAAAAGACAACTGTCGCAACGTCGCCGCGGGGAAGGGGTCGGGAGTCTTTTTTCCGTGTCGGCCGGAATTCGATCGATCCATATAGGAAAGCGTTGCCCGGCCGACACGGAAAAAAGACTCCCGACCCCCTCGGAACCGCCGCCCCTGGTTGGTTCGACACTTGTCTTTTCGCCCATGCTAACCAAACGAGGACTCGCTCCCGGCCATTATCAAGAACTTGGGAACGTCGAGCAATGCACGGGTGCGTGTCCCCGTTCTGTTAGGGCTTCTTCTTTTCGCACGGCGCCGCGGATTTGCCGTCTCGCAGATTCCGCTTTCGATGCCGGTAGTCGGCATCGCGGTTTTCGTCTACAATGCGACGGCTGAAAAAGGGGACTGGCTCCGCAACATCTTGCACCTGTTTTCGAGCCAAACCACTATTCGTTGCGGTGCCTGTCCCCTTTTTCAGCCGTCGCACAATGGCGGCGAACCGGCGAGCAGCGCCGCATGGGTTCCCATTTCGCAAAACGGAGCGCGACCATGCCGATTTCAGCCCAGACTCTCAGCAAGCTGGCCCAGTACGATACCCCGACCATCTGCAACGTCATTGAGCTGTTCGAGGTCCGGCCGAACCATACGGGGTTCATGGACGGTCGAATCCGGGCCAATTTCCCGGAATTGCCGCCGATGGTCGGCTTTGCCAGCACCGCCGCTTTCCGCTCGGGCGGACCGCCGACGGGCGGCGATGCCTACGGCACGATCGACGATCAGGTGCGGCGGTTCGAGGAACTGCCGGGGCCTGCCGTGATGGTCTTCCAGGACATCGACGACCCGGCGGTGGGCGCCACGTTCGGTGAGATCATGTGCTCCGTTTATCAGGCGTTCGGCTCAGTCGGCCTGATCACTTCTGGCGGCGGACGCGACCTGGCGCAGGTCCGCGCGTTGGGCTACCCCGTCTTTACCGGGACGACCATTTGCGCCCATGCCTGGTGCCACCTGCTGCACCTGGGGTTGCCGGTCCGCGTGGGCGGACTGGTCGTTCACCAGGGTGACCTGCTGCATGGCGACGCCAACGGCATCACCGGGATTCCGCTGCAAATCGCCGCCGAGGTGGCCGACCTCGCCGAAGAGTATGTCGCCGCGGAGAAGATCATCCTCGACTATGTCCGCGGCCCGGCCGAAAAAACGCTCCCCGGGCTCACCGCCGCCCGCGAACAACTCGTAGCCGTACTCAACGGCCTTCGCCAGAGAGTGAAAAGAGCATAGGCGACGCGCAGCAACGTCATACGGTGCAACCACTTCGAGCTGAGGGCCTTCAGTAGATCCCGCTTGCCGAGCGGGATCTCGGTGGCAAGATCCCGCTCGGCAAGCGGGATCTACGGTTCGCCGGCCCCGCTTTCGCCCGTTGAGGACTTGGGGGTTCTGTTGCTATAATAACGGGTTATCCGGCTTTTCGGATGACTTACTAGGGTTCCGCCGTTTCGGGAGAAAACTTCGTGTACGAGTCGCTTGCGGTCGTGGGCGCCACTGGCGCCGTGGGAAGGATCATGCGAGAGCTGCTCGAGGTCCGGAAATTCCCCTTCAAGAAGATCAAATTCGTCGCCTCCAAGCGGTCGGCGGGAACGGAATTGACGTTCGCCGGCAAGACGTACACGGTTGAGGAGTTGAAGCCGGAGGTTTTCGACGGTGTGGATCTGGTCGTCGCCAGCACGCCGGATGAGGTCGCCCGCGACTACCTGCCCGCCGCGGTCGAACGAGGTTGCACGGTCGTCGACGAAAGCGCTTACTTCCGCATGGACCCGAAAGTGCCGCTGGTGGTGCCGGAGGTCAACCCGGAGGCCGTTTGCGAGCACCAGGGGATCATCGCCAGCCCGAACTGCTCGACGACGCAGATGGTGGTGGCCATGAAGCCGTTGCACGAGGCCGGGAAGATCCGCCGGGTCGTCGTCAGCACCTACCAGGCCACCAGCGGCGCCGGACTGCCGGGCACCCGCGACTTGGAAAACGGCACCCGCGCGTTCTTCTCCGGTGAATCGTACCGCTACGAGACCTTCCCCTACCCGATCGCCTTCAATTGCATCCCGCAGATCGGCTCGCCCAAGCACCAGGGCTACACGTCGGAAGAGATGAAGATGGTGCTGGAAACCCAGAAGATCTTCGGCGATGAATCGATTCAGGTCTGTCCGACCTGCATCCGCATCCCGGTTTCCAATTGCCATAGCGAGAGCATCCTCGTCGAGACGGAAAAGAAGATCACTGCCGACGAGGCGCGCGAGCTGTTTGCCGCCACGCCGGGGATCGTGGTGATGGACGACCTTCCCCATAAGGTCTACCCCATGCCGATCAACTGCGATCAGCGCGACGAGGTGTTTGTCGGCCGCATCCGCGAAGATCTTTCGAGCCCCAACGGGCTGGCGTTCTGGTGTGTGAGCGACAATCTTCGCAAGGGCGCGGCGACCAATGCGGTGCAGATCGCCGAGTTGCTCGTCGAGTACGCTCGCCAAGGCGTACACGCCGGCAAGTAGAATGCGGTGGATCAAGCTGACGGTTGCCTACGACGGCACTGCCTATTGCGGCTGGCAATATCAGCCCGCTTGCCCATCGGTCCAGGGCGCCGTAGAAGACGCCCTGGGCCGGATCACCGGAGAGCCGATCCGCACCATCGCCAGTGGGCGCACGGATGCGGGCGTACATGCCTTGGGGCAAGTCGTCAGTTTCTCGACCGGCAGCCGCCTGTCGGCCGAGGTTTTTCAGCGGGCACTGAACGCGGAGCTGCCGCACGACGTGGCCGTGGTCGCCGCGGAGGAAGCCCCCGCAGGCTTCCATGCAACGCACGACGCACGACGAAAACGCTATCGCTATGTGATCCACGACGGACCGGTCCGCGATGTTTTCCGGGTTCGCTACGCCTGGCACGTTTACCAACGACTGGATGCCGAGCGGATGGACCGCGCGGCGAAGACCCTGGTCGGCACGCATGATTTTCGCAGCTTTGAAACGAGCGGCTCGCCGCGGGCAAACACGGTGCGGACGCTGTTTGAGATCGAGGTGCGGCGGGGCAGGGGAGGGGAGGGGGATCTGGTGGTGACCGAAATCGAGGCGGACGGATTCTTGTACAACATGGCCCGCGCCATCGTCGGCACGCTCGTCGAGGTAGGGCGCGGCGCAAGACCGGAGCCGTGGGTGGCCGGCGTGCTTGCCGCCAACGAGCGAAGCGCCGCCGGACCGACCGCGCCGCCGCAAGGACTTTTTCTGGTGAAGGTAGAATACTAAGAGCCTATCCCAAAACCGTTGGGGACTGGCTCATTTTGCGGAGTCTTCGGAGCAAAATGTGCCTGTCCCCTTCTCCTGAATCGGTTTTGGGATAGGCTGTAAACATAGAACCATGCGAATCGCTCACGTCATCACGCGAATGATCCTCGGCGGGGCGCAGGAGAATACCCTGCTGTCGTGCGAGGACTTGATGCGCATTCACGGTGACGACGTGCTGTTGATCACCGGGCCGCCCTTGGGACCGGAAGGGAGTTTGATCGAGCGGGCAAGGGCAGGGGGGGTGCCGCTGGAGATCATACCGCAACTGCGGCGCGCCGTATTGCCCTGGCGCGATCTATCGAGCTATCTCGCCGTCAAGCAGGCGATCCGCCGCTTTCAACCCGACGTGGTCCACACCCATAGTGCCAAAGGCGGCATTCTCGGCCGCGCCGCCGCCACCACACTGGGCGTGCCTGCCATCGTACATGGGGTTCACGGGGCGCCGTTCCATCCCTATCAGAGCCGGGCAGTCCGCGAATTGATCCGAGTCGCGGAACGGTGGGCAGCATCGCGATGCCATGCGTTTGTCAGTGTGGCCGATGCCATGACCGATCTGATGGTCGAAGCCGGAGTCGCCCCGCGGGAAAAGTTCACGACGATCTATAGCGGCATGGAGGTTGAACCGTTTCTCGACTGCGGGCAATATCGCGAGGCGATGCGACGCGAGTTGGGCTACCGTCCCGAACACATCGTCATCGGCAAGGTCGCCCGACTCTTTCATCTCAAGGGACACGCCGACGTCGTCGCGGCGGCCCGGCGCGTCGTGGAAGAGCATCCCAACGCACGATTCCTTTTCGTCGGCGATGGGCTGCTACGGCGGTCGCTGGAGCGGGAGATAGCCGCCGCCGGTCTCGAAGCGTATTTCCAACTCGTCGGACTCGTTCCGCCCGAGCGGATCCCGCAGTTGCTGTCGGCGATGGACATCGTCGTCCACGCCAGCCTCCGCGAGGGCCTCGCACGCGTGCTGCCGCAGGCGCTCATCGCGGGAAAACCCGTGGTCAGCTATGACGTGGATGGCGCGCGGGAGGTAGTTCTTTCCGGCGAAACCGGCTATTTAACCCCTCCCAGGAGTGTCGCTGAACTGAGCAAGGCGGTTTGCCGCCTGGCCAGCCATCCTGAAGAGCGGGAGAGGTTTGGTTTGGAGGGCCGACGCCGGTTCACCGACCGTTTTCGCCACCAGCGCATGACGGAGCAACTCCGAACCCTCTACGAACGTTTACAGTAGATCCCGCTTGCCGAGCGGGATCTGACGCTGCAAGCGCGGTTTGACTACCCCCCCCTGTAAAGGTCGTTTAACCGCAGTGCCCAACGGGCCGCGCGTTGTGACCGACAGCCGCGCCGCCCTCCGCCTCTCGCGCGGCCCGTTGGGCACCGCGGTTAAACGACTAATTCGCAACACCTTAGAACCTTTACAGGGGTGGTTTGATTGCCGCAATCCGCCCCCGGGATCAGCGAGGGAATTCATCAACCGGCAACGCCAGGTTCCGCTCGGCAAGCGAAACCTACAGGGCAGGGCAGGGGGGGGCAGGCTTTTCAAGCTCGCAATTGCCCCGCGGGCGGCCTTCTATTACACTAAAGAGGCTGTTTTCCGCGGCCTCCCATCCAGCGCAAATTCTGCCAGCGCCGTGCAGTGGTGTCAGATCGACCGTGAGCATCAACCCTGGCCTTCTCGGCCCCTATCGCCTGCTGAACATCGTCAACACCGGCCAGACCAGTCGGATCTGGCAGGCGTATCACGACGGCGAGGGGAAGTTCTACGCGGTGAAATCGCTGCTGGACCAGTTTCGCAAGAACCGCGAATACACGCAGTTTCTCCGCTGGGAATACGGCGTCGGTTCGACGATCTCTCACGAGCGCATCATTCAGATGCGGCAATTCGGGATCGAGCGAGGCACGGCCTACCTGGCGATGGAGTGGTTTGCCGCGCCGAACATGAAGCAGTGGATTCGGCAGGGATTCGAGAACATCGGCCACATGGTTCCCAAAATCGCTTTGCAGGCCGCCGAGGCCGTGGCCCATTTCAACTCCCACGGATGGGTACACCGCGACATCAAGCCCGATAATTTTCTCGTCACTCCCGAAGGCGACGTCAAACTGATCGACTTCGCATTGGCGCGTCGTACCAGCGGCGGATTGGCTCGGCTCTTCTCTCGCAAATCCAAGATCGTGCAGGGCACTCGCAGCTATATGTCGCCGGAGCAGATCCGTGGCGAGGCGTTGGATTCGCGGGCCGATATGTACAGCCTGGCCTGTACGCTCTTCGAGTTGGTGGGTGGACGGCCTCCGTTTACCGGCGCCAGTGCCAATGATCTGCTGGTGAAGCACCTGAAATCCTCACCACCATCGGTCCAGGCACTCAATCGCGAGGCCACGCCGGAATTCTCCGACCTGCTGCGGAAGGCGCTGGCGAAGAAGACCTCGTCGCGACTCAAGTCCAGCGAGGATTTCTACAACCAACTGCGGGTGACACCCATTCTCCAGAATAAACCAGACCCCCCAAAAGATTCTAAAGAAAAGGAAGAATAGCGGTTGGCCGACTCCCGGCAAGGTAACCACTGCGGAACCACAGCCGGTCTGGCCGACTTTAGTAGTAGCAGCGATAATGGTGGCCGTTGCGATTTATCGATCCGAACATCCGCTCCGCGGCGCGGGCGGCGGGGGACTGGTCCATTTTTCGGCCACTCGACGCATTTCAGTTCCAAAGGCGCTGGCCGAAAACATGGACCTGTCCCCTTACATCCGCTCCGCGGCGCGTGGTAATTACGAACATACGCTCTAATAGACAGGCACTCCGACGATGGCGACAGGCGAATATCGGCTTTCCTTCGAGCGACCGATCTATGAACTGGAGGCGAGGCTGGAGAAGCTCGAGCGACTTGCCGGCGAGAACCTCGACGCTCGCAACGAAGTCCACCACATGCGGCGCGAGTTGGTCAATCTGAAGAAGTCGATCTATCGCAACCTCAAGCCTTGGGAAGTGGTGGAGGTTGCCCGGCATCCGGACCGGCCGATGACGACCGATTACCTGGAACTGGTCTTCGACGATTTCGTCGAGCTGCACGGCGACAAGTGCTTCGGCGACGACCGGGCGCTGCGAACCGGCTGGGCGAAGGTCGACACGTACAAGTGCCTCTTCGTCGGCCATCAGAAAGGCAAAACGATCAAGGAAAAGAATGCCTGCTACTTCGGTTGCGCGCATCCGGAAGGTTACCGCAAAGCGATTCTGAAGATGAAAATGGCGGCAAAGTTCCGCCTGCCGGTGATCTGCTTCATCGATACGCCGGGCGCCTGGCCGGGCATCGGCGCCGAGGAGCGCGGACAGGCCCAGGTCATCGCCCAGGCGATGTTCGAGATGTCGCGGCTCCCCACGCCGATCATCTGCGTGGTGATCGGTGAAGGCGGGTCGGGCGGCGCGCTGGGGATCGGCGTCGGCGATCGCGTGGCCATGCTGGAACACGCCTACTACTCGGTGATCAGCCCCGAGGGCTGCGCCGGCATCCTCTGGAAAAGCCACACCTACAAGGAGGAAGCGGCACGGGCGTTGAAGATGACCTCGCGAGATCTGACAAAGCTCGGTGTCATCGACGCGGTCATTCCCGAACCGCTGGGCGGAGCGCATCGCGACCACCACGAGATGGCCTCGCGTTTGAAACTGTTCCTGCGGAACACGCTCCGCGAGCTGATCGGCCAGCGGACCGATGCGCTGGTCGAGAGCCGCTATCAGAAGTTCCGCCGCATGGGCGTCTTTCTGGAAGGCAGCACGCTCAACGGCAAGACGCTCTCCGAGCGTCATCAGGTTCCGCCCGCGCCGAACGGCGACAGCGCCATGCAACGCGCGCATGACGCCGAGCCGGTTTAGAGCCAATCCCGAAACCGCCGGGGACTGGCTCATTTTGCGGAGTCTTCGGAGCAAAATGTGCCTGTCCCCTTCTCCTCGCGAGGTCTTGCGATAGGCTCTTACTCTCAAACGAACTTCGTCACGCCGGGGATGGCCACGGCATACTTGCCATCCGGCCCGGGCAAGGTCGGCGGTGCGGCGTCGAAAGTGTATCGCTCGGGCGACAGGTCGAGCTTCGACTGCGTCATCTGCTCCCAGGTGATCTCCTGGCCCGTGTAGCCGGCGGTGCGTCCCAGGATGGCGATCAGCGTGCTCTGGCACATGTAGTCGCCGTTGTTGATGCACTTGCCCGCGCG
>JAAYEH010000500.1 GCA_012728855.1 Rhodopirellula sp.
GAAAAACGCTGCACCTCCGAACGCTCGGAAGGTATCGTAAGTCTCGATTCAGCTTATCTTTACGTGTCAGTACCAGAGGAGGGACTCGAACCCTCACAGCCTTAACGGCCACTGGATTTTGAGTCCAATTAAGTCTGCTTTCTACCGATATGGCACCACCGTTACAACGCCATGTGGCATCCATTGAATAGTGCCATTTTCTCAGGGCATTTTGCGGTTTCTTGACTTGGGAGCGATGCCAACGCAATGTTCTTGCCGTGTCTCTGCCATCGGCAAAAGTGTTACACGGATGTTACACCGAACCGTTGCCGAGTTGCTCGCGTCTTGTTACGTTGATGAGGGAGGCGTGACCGATGGCGAGCCTGCATTTGGACGAGCGGACGGGCAACTGGATTGTGATGTTCCGATGGGGCGGAATACAGTACCGCAAATCCACCGAGACCAAAAGTGAATCGGAAGCGAGGAACGTCGAGGCCAGAGTGGAGGAGGCCATCCGATTGCTGAAGCGCGGCAGGCTCACGATACCCCAAGGGGCTGATCCTGGCGTATGGATTTTCTCTGACGGCAAGCTGACCGCCAAACCTGTTGCCACGGCTCCCAGCCGCTTTGGTGAAGTCTGTGACGCCTACTACGCGGACCAAGTGGACAAGGCCGACACTACGCTGGTCGGTGAATCGACCCACATCAATCATCTGAAACGGCTGCTGGGCGAAGACACCGTACTCGGTTCACTGACGCTGGAAGTCATTCAGGATTATGTGAACACCCGCAGAAAGAAGAGCAATCGCTTCGGTGGAAAGGTATCGGGCAAGACGATCAAGAAGGAACTCACCACGTTCATGCAAATTTGGGATTGGGCGCGGCAGCGTGGCTACGTTGACTGCATCTGTCCGATCAAGGACCAAAATCATCCCCGCAAATGGGCTGTTAAAATCCCAAAGTCGGAGCAGTCGCAAAAATTCATGACCTGGGAAGAAATTGAGCGGCGGATCGCCCGTGGTGGACTCACGGCAATCGCAGAAAAGGAACTTTGGAAATTCTTGTACCTTGACGAAACCCAGGTCGTGGAACTGCTGGAACACGTCAAGACGACCGCTCGCCATCCGTTCATCTACCCGATGATCGCTTTCGCGGCCTACACGGGGGCGCGGCGATCCGAAATCTGCCGATCCGTGATTGATGATTTTAGGTTTGACGAAGAGGTGGTGGTCATACGCGAAAAGAAGCGGCAAAAGGCAATGGCAGGGACAATCCGTGAAGTGCCGATGCGGCCACTGTTGAAGCAGATCATGCAGGACTGGTTCAAGGCCCATCCAGGCGGCCAGGCCACAATCGCCGCGCCCCTGAAGATGCCACGGCGGAAATCAAGAGCGGCGACTGAAGCGTTGACCAGGGAAGAGGCCCACCACCACTTTAGGGAGACGCTGGCTAACAGTAAATGGAAAGTTGTCCGTGGGTTTCACGTCCTGCGGCACAGCTTCGGAGCGATCTGCACGCGGGCTGGCATCCCTCCAAATGTGATTGCAAAGTGGATGGGACACACGACCGACGAGATGCAGCGGTTGTACCAGCACTTGTTCCCACAAGACGAAAAAAGCTGGATGAAAAAATTCCCGCTGTGACCTACCGCCGCTTCGGCAGCAGCCCACCGCCGCTCACCAGCCGTCGATACTCGTGACCAGGGATTCGCCACTTGCCCGACTCAGGTTCTTTTTCACATTCGATTCGTCCGCAGTTGCACCACCTTTCTTGAATGGTGAATTGGCTCTTGTCGAGGGCCTCAGCCAACTCGGTAGTCGAGTACCACTCCTTCTGCACGCGCGTCGAGGTCACGATTTCGTGAATCTCGGTCACGGATCGTTCAAGCGAAGTCAGTCGTTGACCGAGCATCATCACGGCCTGAATCAGTAGGTCGGTTTGGTTACTGGTTGCTTCCATCTTCGGCCTCCAATTCCTCCGCTGCGTCCATCACGGGCAGGAGCTTGGCAGCGGCCTCGGCTCCCAGGTTGATCGCGGTTAAAGTGATGAAGGCCACGAGCGGCAAACGGACGAGGGCTTGGGCCGTGATGATCTGCGTGTTGACCGTGGTTCCCTGGTCATCACAGAACTCGATCAGCACGTTGCCGTTGGGCAGCGGCTGGAAATCAAAACCAGTAGCGACTTGGTTACTCATGGTTATTTGCCCCCCGTGGTGCTGCGGTTTTCGTAGAACGCCCTGACCCTGCTGAGCGCCTTTTTGTTTAAGTCCTTCAAAGAACGAGCGATGATATCCACATTCAGGGCGGGATAACGAAATCGCTCGAAGAAGGGGTGATACTCAACGCCTTCCTCGTCTTCCCATGTCAAGAGCAGCACATGCCCAGCGCGAACCAGCCGCTCAATGTGCTTCTTGCTCACGCGGCTCAGGTACGCATACGGGTTTGACATGAGGCCCCCGATGAGCTTGTGGTGCGGGTCAATCCAGGATTGTGTCACGTAGATCACACCGCAGCGGTCGGGGCGAAGCTCGTCACCCCAATCGCTCAAGGTCCAGTCGCAAAAAAAGTCGGTGCAGGTCGCGGGGCGGGGCTGGTCGTGAATCGAACAGCCCGTTGCACACAGATGTTGGCAGGGCGTGTGGCGGGGTTTGTCAAACTCAACCACCGTGAAAACGGTACAACAGGCGGTACAGGGACCGCAGGGTTTCTTGGGCGTCATGGCTTGTTCCTTTCTGGGTTTGGGGATGATGTTTGCCCTTTACCCAGGAAGGCGGCACAACTCGCGTGCGCTTTGCGACGAGGCGTGTCGCAGTTAGCCGCTGCCGCAGGGTTCGTAGCGGGAGGGAATTCGCCCTGGCCCCTCGCGGCCAGCAGCTTGGCTTGTTACAGGACACGCCCACCACGACCACCACGGAGGCCGTCCCGTCCGCACTGTGGCACGCGCCTCACTTTTTAAAAAGGTGACCTGCCGTCGTGGTGGTCGTGGTGGGCGTGGTGGCACCAAGTCACACCTGACCCGCCGTGGTGGGCGTGGTGACACTGAGTTTCACCCGGTCACACTGAGTTTCACTAGCGGGTCACGGCGATTGATCGCCGTCCACGGGCAACGGTTGGCTCCCGACCTTCACGAAGCAGTACCGCACTTGCGGTTCACTGCCATCCCGCCGCCGCCGTGCCTTTTCCAGGCGAAGCGTCAACCGCAGGGCATCGGTCTCGACCAGGAACGCTTCCTGGTCGTGGGCGCTCAGCACCTTGCCAATTCCGCGAGTGCGGCTGATCTCGTTCTCACGCTCAGCTTCGGGGATCACCGCTTTCGTCAGGCCGAGATCAACAGCAGACTTGGCCCAGGCTGCGGCTCCCAGCCACTCGTCATGGTGAGCAGCCCCCAGCAGCCCAAGGCCACGCCGAACAGGATCATCAGTGGTCTTCCGTTGGCCGTAGTTACCCAAGAAGTCGGTGAAGCCGCTCACCCTCAGAATGCCGCCCACGACCTTGGCCCACGGGCCGAAGGGATGCCTTGCGTCGAGGTCATCAGGTTGTCCAGCCGCGATCCAACGCGCGATCATGCCCCGCAACTCGGCGGCGATTTGTTCCTTGTTGGCGGGCAGGAACTCGTGCCGTGGATTCCCGATGGACGGCTTGCGGCTCGCCACGTCGCCAACGGGGGATAAATGGATCGGCAGGGCACGGTTCATCAAGTCTTCGCTCACGGTGCCGAAGTTGGTCGAGATGGCCAACACCAAATCGTTGCGGCGGCGTACTGGAGCACCTGTGCCCGTCGAGAACAACAACGGCTGCGGGTCGGTCGCAAACCGTTCCAGGAACGCGGAGGCGATGCACCTGTCACGGCGATCAAGCCGAGCGTTCTCAGCGACCACAACGCCATCGTCGGGCGATGTCTTGACCGCCCCCACGAAGTCACGTTGCAACGCCCAGTTCGTTGCCTGGTAGGAAATGCTCACGGAACCCGCCAACCCAGCGGCGAACGTGATTACCGTGTCTTTTCCCGCGTGGGATTTCGTCGCGGTCGCCACAATCACAGGCTTTCCCCCAGCCCAGTGGTTGCGGAGCATGACGGTCAGGGCCGCTGCCACCGCGTTAGTGCGGTCGGCGTTGGAATCCCAGTCCATCACGTCCAGAAACTGGTTGATGGTGGACAGCGAATTGGAAACCTGCGGCCTTTCGCCCTGATACAGGATGCGGTGCCCCATGCCGCCGTCGTTGTAGCCAGGGCGTGTTAAAGTGAAGTCGGGCAAATACATAGGGACTGACGTGATGGAATCCAGATGCCAAAACTGGCCGAGGAATTTTTCCGCCTGGAGCATCGCGTTCAGGTGGGCTGCGGGAACCATGCTGGCCTTGGTTTTGCCGTCCCTCACCACCAGCAGCGGGACGCGATCTACAATCACGGGTGCGAGGTCGGCACCCTTGGTGATGAGCTTCGATTTGCCATCGGGCAGGATCAGCCGCAAACCTTCTCCGTGTAATGGGTTACGGAACAGGTCATCGCAAGCGGCCAGACGCTCGCCCAACGCTTCATAGTTGGCGGCTGGGGGAAGGTCTTCGTCCCAAAGGAACACGCTTTCCTGGGGCCTGACTACCTTAAACTTGGCAGCTTGCCCATCCTTCTTACTTTGACTGTTTTCAGTGTGGTGGGTGTGGTGGTCGTGGTTGTTACCTGCGTTCGGGGCCGTACTCATGTTCGTTCTCCTTGCTGGGTAGTGCGGGGTCGAAACACCACCCAGTAGGGCCGCACAGCCCGCGTGCGCATCGCGACAGGCCGTGTCGCAGTTGCTGAGCTTGGAGCGGCGGTGCCAGCGAGGTAAAATCGGGCATTCCACGGCTGGCGGCCTGAACAGGAGACGACCATGCGTGACGGCGGTTTGCAGCGATTGCAGGAAGATGAAGATCGGTGGAATGCTCAGTCCGAGGAGATGGTGGGACGCGCCCGCTGGATTGCGATCAACTTCAAACCGTTTCCACAATTCACCCATCAGTTGTTCGTTCGCAGCGATCTGAAACCGCTGAACCAGGAAGATTGGGATGCGTTCATCGCCAGGAACAGCGGCAAACTGCCCGCCGAAGTCGCCGCGTGGGAGAAGTGGGATGTGTTCCCCGACCGCACGGCGGCCAGCCGTTACTACGGGTTTGGCACCGATGAAGTGGTCGGCAAAATCCAGGGGGCCTTGTGGGACGGGGGCGATACGCTGAAGGAGTATGAAGAATTCTCGGTGCCGAAGTGCGTCGAGTGGATACTCCCCAGCAGCCCGCGCCCTTCTCATGGCGAAAGGCTTCCCGACCACTATCGCTTGGTCGAACTCATCAGTCGCCAAATGGGCGTGCAGGGGGTGGGCCAGGGCGTTGGCTGGCGGGAGTTGGGCCTGGAGTCGTTCACCGTTGATGATTTCGCGTCAGCCGCAGTCGAGGCCATCTACGATTGGATTCCCGATGGGCCGTACCGCCTGGACGACGAAGAAGAGGCTAAGCCAGCGGATGACGCACCGCGCTCGCCCTACCGATTTCACTTCAACGAGCGGAGCCAACGTTGGGAGTTGAGTTTCCCTGGTGATCCCGACGGCGAGTTCGAGAATTTGACGGGGCTTCTGTTCTACTCCAAAATGTTGAAAAAACCGAGAGAAAGTGTCACCGCCGACGATTTGTACGAAATTGATCGGACGAAACTTGGACCGAAATCTAAGCCAGACGAAGCTATCACGGAGGATGGGCTTGAATATTGCCATAATAAGTATGATCGGTTGACCGACGAACTTGCCGTTGCCAGGGAGAAAGGAGACACGGCAACAGTAGATGCGTTGGTGAAGAAATGTAACGAACTCCAAGATGCAATAAAGAGGGACATCAACCCCAGAACAGGCAGGTCTAAGTTCCTTTTAGGACGAGAAATAAAAGACCCACCCAGAGCAGCCGAACGGGCACTTCGTTATGCAATCGAAGCCCTGATGGATAAGAAGAGAAGAATGAACAAGCTGGCGAGCTATCTCCAAAGGACTTGCACGAAGATCAGTGCGACGACTTGGCAGTACGAACCCAAGTTGGCCAGCGACTGGACAACAGACCCCGACTGGGAATTCTGACCAGGGTAACTTCTCACCGTGAACTTCTCTTTGCGACATGCTCTGTCGCAACGCGCACACTCGCTGTGACGCCTCACTCTCTAGGGCCTGATCGCTAGGCCGCAGCATAACGCTAACGGGGGGCATCCGCCATTCTCCTGGCGGCATCTCCCCATGAGAGGGAGGCCAGCTTGAGCAACTCCATTCCCACCCAACTCATCAACCGCATCCTTTGGTGCGACTGCGCTCGCGGGATGAGGGTGTTGCCTGATGGTTGCGTCCCAATGACGCTGACCAGCCCACCCTACGATTCGATTCGTCAGTACGGTGGCCACGAATTTGAGTTTGAGAGAATTGCACGGGAGCTTTACCGCGTCACCATGATCGGTGGTGTCGTGGTGTGGATCGTTCAAGAGCAGATCATCGACGGCTCGGAAACGGGGACCAGTTCTTATCAGCGGCTCTATTTCCGCGACCTCGGTTTCACGTTGCACCATACAATGGCCATGCAGCCCCACGGAACGTTGCACCACCACGCAGTACGGTACGGTGGGCCACTCCAGTACGCCTTTGTTCTGGCCAAAGGACGCCCGCGATCAATCACGTTGTTGAAAGATCGGCCAAACAAACATCGCCGTAGGACCAGGACGTTTACGCAGCGAATTTCTAATGGACAACTCCAACGGCAGCGACCGTACACGACTCAAGACGTTGGAGTTCGGGGGCCGATCTGGTTCTACGCCACGGGGCGTCACGTAGCGACGGAGCGATACACGAACATCCACCCCGCTCGGATGTCCGAAGACATAGCCCGCGATCACATCATCTCCTGGAGCCGCCCTGGAGATTTAATCTTCGATCCACTCTGCGGCGTCGGCACCGTTCCCAAGATGGCTCTGCTTACTGGCCGTCACTATCTCGGCATGGAAATCAACGGGCCGTATTGGGTGACCGCGCTTCGTCGCCTCGCCGACGCCCGCAAAGTACCCACCCAATAGGGTATTTCGAAGTGCGACACAGCTTGTCGCAATGCGCACAGCCGTTGTGCCTACCTCCTGGTCAGAAGCCTGATTTCCAGGCTTCGCAAACCCTAACGGGGATCATCCCCAAGAGGAGGTTTTACATGAGTGCAGTAGCAGAATTCGTGACGGGCCAAGAAGAGTTGTTGGCACTGGAGCAGGACTTCTGTGCCCAGTACCAAGCGGCCACGCAAGCGGAAACGAAGGCCCTCAAAGCCAGCCTCACGGCCACCGTAGAAAACCACCGCCTGGGCGTGTTGGCAAATCGGCTCCAGCCGTTGGTTAAGGAAGGGACTTGGGGCGACTATCTCAAACGCCACGGCATGGCGATCCGCACGGTGCAACGGGCGCAACGGATTGCACGCTGCTTCACCGAAGAAGCCGTGGCCAACATGACCGTGACCGAAGCCGACGACTTGGCCGCAGCCAAAGAGGCGGTGGAACGGGGCAACGTTTCGTCGGTGGACGAGTGGCGGGAGATCAAGGCGAAGGTCGCGGAACTCCGTGAGGCTCTGGATAAACAGGAATCCGAACGGGAAACGGTCCTGGCGAAATTCGAGGAGGAACTCGAAGAAAAGGCACAGGACGAGTACACCGAGCGGGCCAAGAAACTCGACGCCGACGCGAGCAAGGCCCTTCAGTCGGTCGAAGCCGACGCCAAGGCGAAGGCCAAGGAAAACGCTGCGGCGTTGACCGCTGCGGAAATGGCCGACGCGCTCGCGGCTGAGGGCGTGAAGGCTTCCATCCCCGCTCCCCGTGGGAACACGGCTCCGTTGGTTCCCGAATTGGCCGCTGCGTTGGAGCCGTCCGAAACGGATGCTGCCGAAGACGCGGAGCAGGCTGGCGACGAACTGCTGGGTAAGCAGCAGATGGTGGCGTTGTTCGCGCGGCTGAGGCAGATCGTGGCCGAGCGTCCGAACGATTTGACCGATGCCGTTGAAGACCCCAGCATTCAGGAAGCCCTGGATCAACTCGTGGACGCCTGCTCTGGCGATCCCGAAATCGTCTTCGCCGTCGTCTCCGTCTGGGCCGCGAACAACGTTCTGTAACCAACCAAGCATGAGCCGAACCGTCACTGCGTATGTGGTGACGGTTGGCTCGTGCCAAGAAGGAGATAACTATGAATACAGGCACATCGAAACTCTCGAAGATCATGGACGAGTTTGAGCGAAGAATGGGTCTCTTCTGTACCCCACCCCATATCACAGCGGCTCTGCTGACGCGGGAGAAATTCCCAGAAACAGTTTGGGAACCCGCCGCAGGCAAGGGGGACATCGTTCGGGTCTTGGTCGGTTGGGGATACCATGTCGTCGCATCGGACATCCACGACTGGGGTCTCCGCCCCTGCAAGATCGAGGATTTCCTGACCAGCACGACCCAGGCTGACGCAATCATCACCAATCCGCTTTTCCCCTTGAAGTGGAAATTCCTGGCTCAGGCCAAGCGGTTGGCCCGCTTCAAGATTGCCATGCTCTTGCCGCTCGATACCGAGTACCGCACTCACTTCATCCATCATCAATCCGACACGGATTTCGCGTGGAAAGCACTGTATGCGTTTACCCAGGGCGTGCCTTGGCTAAACGTCACAAAGACCTGGGGGCGGATGCTCGTCGGCTGGCACGTTTTCGAGCGTGGGTATCGCGGCCCCGTGTTACGGCAAAAGATCGCATTTGACCGTGTTCGCTAAGCAACGAAAGGAACACCACCATGATCCCACGACAACAAGCACACGACTTCCTGAAGAAAATGCTCGCCAACGGCCCCGTGCCCCAGAAGGAAATCGAGGCCGAAGCGATTCAACGCGGTATATCAAAGCGAACCTTGAAACGCGCCAAGAAGGACTTGGGCATCGAATCCAATCGCGCTGGATTCGGTCGCGGCAGCTACAGCGTGTGGAGCCTTCCACATACAGAACCACTACCTGAAAATCACACATTTTCATGTAGGGAGCCAACGCATGTGTACTTCGAGACCATCCTGGAGCAAAACCCTGATGGCTTGTGGTTTCCTCCGCTTCTCGAAAAGGCGAAGCAAGCAGGCTGGCGAAGCAAGAACCCCAACAACGTTGGATACGCCGTGCTGATGAAGATGATACGTGAAAAGCGGGTTCGTCAAACCTTCGACGGTTACAAATTGAGGGAACCGCCACGAGAACTTTCTGAAGAAGACTTCACCTTTGACTAAATAGATAGGGCTGTGGGCGTTTTGCTGTGAGCGTGGGCGAGATCAGGGCGGGATAACCGGCAGAATCTGCGCAAGTTGCCTGATGGGCGCGAAAAAATTCCCTCGCGAAGGCTGATCACTGGATCAAGGTCCGCGAGGGATGTACTCCGTA